>JBGSVX010000174.1:0-4919 GCA_041752795.1 Terrimicrobiaceae bacterium | reverse complement strand
GCGGTAACTTCTGCTCACTCGAAATGCTCTTTCTGGTTTGTTGTTTTGATCTTAGCAATCGCAAACAAACCTTGATTCTATGGGCATTTCGAGTTTTTTTTTACAATTTTCTCCTCACATCGCGCTTATTTTAGGTCTAGGCTTGCCTACTACATTCACGACCTGAATCTCTTCATTCTTTAATGGCTTCGAATTTTCGGTGATTTGCAAATTCCGTCAGCCTGTGGTTTATACATCTTTCAACCACAAAAATTGTGCTGCTCACGGAAATACAAATTGATGAAGCACTGCGGAACCTGCCGCAATGGAAACAGGTGGAACAGTCCATCTCGGCCACCTTTGTGTTCAAGGACTTCCCTGCCGCCATTGGTTTTGTAAACCGCGTGGCGGAATTGGCCCAGCAGGCAAATCATCACCCGGATATCGCAATCCGTTGGAACAAAGTCCTATTGACCCTCACGACCCACAGCGCAGAAGGGCTGACAGCGCTCGACTTTGAACTTGCCTCGCAAGTGTCTGCAATGGTGGGCTCTGAGGATGGGCTATGATTTTTTTCTGAAACACCTCAGAAAGCCGGAAAGATTCAATGCCCTCTCCTGATTGAATGACAATGAGTCCCGATGGCCATTCCGGGCCTTCAATTTCTGTGGATTGATCTGCGAAAAATGCTTCGATCCAGGGCGGGTTCCTGCAAAGGTGTTCTCTCGCCATGCTTGCCTATTACATTCACGACCTGAACCCTTTCCTGCTCCAGTTTTCCGAGACATGGGGAATTCGTTGGTATGGCATGGCGTATCTGGCGGCGTTTGTGATCGGTTATTTCCTTTACCGTCGGTTGGCAGAACGCGGCTACAGTGACCTGCACCCGGATCAGGTCGGCGACTTCATTTTCGGTGGTGCACTGTTTGGAGTGATCCTCGGTGGGCGTCTCGGCTACATGCTTTTCTATAATTGGCCGGAATTTTCGGCGAATCCCCTCATCTTTTTCCGGCTCAATGAAGGCGGAATGTCAGCTCATGGCGGAATCATCGGCCTGGCCCTCTATTCATTATGGTTCGCCCGCCGGCATAAACTCTCCTGGCTCAATCTGGGTGATAACCTCGTTGTTGTCGCACCCATCGGCCTTTTCTTCGGACGCATTGCCAATTTCATCAACGGAGAATTGTACGGACGTGCGGCCTCAGTGGCATGGGCGGTTCAATTTCCCAAGGAGCTCTATGACGGACCACCGGAAATGCGACAACTCGCGATCTCCGAAGCCGTGACCCTGAATCCGGAATGGACCACGGTTGAGGGCATCATCGAAAATGTTAAAACTTCACCGCAACTCCGCGAGCAACTCGCAGCGACCCTCTCACCTCGTCACCCCTCCCAAATCTATGAAGCGCTCCTGGAAGGGGCTATTCTCTTTGCGATCCTTTGGCTTGTTCGCACACGGGTTAAAACCAACAATGGCACGCTAACCGGATTGTTTTTTATCGGATACGCCATGTTCCGCAGCTTCTGCGAGATGTTCCGGGAACCCGATGCGGAACTCACAGGAGCCCTCACTCGAGGTCAATTCCTATCCGTTTTTTTGATTGTGATCGGAGTGGCATTTCTGGCTGCCGCAAAATACGGAAAACCCAGGCTCGCTTCATAATTGAAGCAGGATCAGGGCATTGTTTGAGGTGGAAGAGCGGCGGGAGGCTGCGTATAATCTCAAATGATGAACCAATTTTTTCATACGGAAGCAAGTGGTGGTGGTGTTCCCAATCGCAGCGAAGTTGTTGAAGCGGACACGTGGGATCTGACACCACTTTTCCCGGATCCGGCATCTTGGGAAAAAGCATTTGAAGAGCTGCAGGGTTTGTATCCAAAAATCCTGCCATTTCGCGGGCAACTTGCCGGGGGCGGTAAAATTGTTTGGGAGGCTCTGACCCTTGATGCCGAGGTCAGCAAGCTCACCGAGAAGCTCATGCAATATGCGGCACTCAAGGCCAGCGAGGACAGTTCGAACTCAGAATCCCTGAGCCGGGAAGCCCGGTTGGAAGGGGTTCTGGTCAAAGTGGGTGAAGCGTTTTCCTTTTTCTCGCCTGAACTTCTTGCACTCCCGGAGGAGGTTTTTGAATCCTTGCTTTCCGATCCTGCGCTCGCGAATTGGTCGGTAACTCTCACGCGTTTGCGGCGCATGAAAGCCCATACGCTGAGTGCGGCCGAGGAACGGCTCATGGCTCTTGGGTCTTCTGCTGTGCGTGGACACAGTGAAACATTTTCCCAGCTCATGAATGTGGACATGGCCTTTGGGAAAGTGATTGATGCGGATGGAACTGAGAAGGACCTGACTCAGAGTTCCTTTTCCTCCTTTCTGACCCGGAAGGAACCAGCGATCCGCAAGGAAGCCTTCCACAAATTTTACGAGGAAATCGGGGCGCACAAATTTACGTTGGCGGCTTCGCTTGCGAATTCTGTGAAGGGGGATGTGTTTTACGGACGAGCCCGCAATTTTCCATCCGCTTTGGAGTCGTCATTGTATTCCGATGATGTCCCGGTGGCGGTCTATGAGGGATTGATTTCCAGTGTGCGGGCCCGCCTACCGGAATTGCACGAATACTTTGAGTTGAGGCGTCAGGTCCTCGGACTCGAAACCATTCATCATTATGACACTTATGTGCCCATGGTTTCCGAGGTGACGACTCATATTCCATGGGATGAGGCCGTGGACTTGGTGATCTCGTCACTGCATCCGTTGGGCACAGAATATACCAGCACGCTGGAGGAAGGGCTGCGTGGCGGGCGGTGGTGCGATCGCTATGAAAACAAGGGGAAGCGGAGTGGCGCGTTTTCCTACGGAACGTTTTCCGGTCCTCCTTACATTCTCATGAATTACAAAGCGGACGTCTTTTCCGACGTTTACACCCTTGCTCATGAAGCCGGTCACTCGATGCATTCGTGGTATTCACGACGGGAGCAGGTCTTTCAAAATTACCACTACCCGATTTTCCTTGCGGAGGTTGCCTCAACATTCAACGAAATTCTCCTCACCGAGCATTTGCTGGCGACGACTGATGACCCTCAGCGCCGGGCCATGATTATCAATCGTCAGATCGATGATCTCCGGGGAACGCTCTTCAGGCAAACGATGTTTGCGGAGTTTGAAAAAGCGATCCATGCCGCCGAGGAAGCCGGGGAGGGGCTGACTCTGGATTCCTTCCGCTCGATTTATCGTGGGCTGTTGGATGCGTATTTTGGTCCGCGATTTGCGATTGATGAACAACTCGAGATCGAAGGACTACGGATTCCGCATTTTTATAATGCCTTCTACGTTTATAAGTATGCGACGGGAATTTCTGCAGCAGCCGCACTGGCCACGCAGGTATTGGAAACCGGGGACACTTCCAAATATCTGCGGTTCCTTTCCAGTGGTGGCAGCAAATTTCCGATTGAAACCCTCGCCGAGGCCGGGGTGGACATGCGTTCCCCGGAACCCGTGGATGCGGCTCTTTCCTTGTTCTCACGCCGGGTGACAGAACTTTCCGCACTTTTGAAACAATGAGCGCTGACCCCCGAACATGGATCAACACATCGCCAGGAGACCTGCAAACACAGTTTCCGGAAATCACGGCAGGTGATCCCGGTGCAGCGATTGGCCGGGCGGTTTCTGCGTTTCGAGGATGGCGGGCCACACCGCTTTCTGAGCGTCGGGAATGCCTGACCGCCTGCCGCGAGGAGATTGCGGCCAACAAAGAGCCTCTGGCACGATTGATTGCCGGCGAAGTCGGCAAGCCGCTCCGTGAGGCGCGTCTGGAATTGGATGCCGTGATTGCAAAATTTGGTTTTGCCTTTTCCGATGCGGAACAATTTTTGGAGGACAGGGAAATTTCCGATGGCCTGCACCCGGCCATGGTTCGCTCCCGTCCACGGGGTCCGGCCGCAGTGATTGCCCCATTCAATTTTCCGATTCACTTGGGTCATGGCGCAACGCTCGCCTACTTGCTTGCCGGAAATCCGGTCCTTTTCAAACCCTCGCCCCTGGCGGCAAATACCTGCGCCGCGTATGGAGATATTCTGACCCGTTTGCTACCGCCCGGCGTTTTCCAAATCGTTCAAGGATGGACGCAGGTTGCCCGCGATTTGTCTTTGGATGCCCGGGTGCGCGCGGTGTGTTTCACGGGGTCCTATGCCGCCGGACAAGCTCTCGCAAAGGACCTTGCCGGGGATATTTCCAAATCGCTCGCCCTGGAACTGGGAGGGATGAATTGCCTCATCGTGAGTGAAGATGCCGATTTGTCAGCCGCCGCTTTAGCCGCAGCGGACGGCCTTTGCCTGACCACGGGTCAGCGTTGCAATGCAACGTCCCGGCTCCTTGTGCACTCGGGCGTGGAAAAAGAGTTTGTGGCACTCTTCCGGGAGGCCGTCGCTCTTTATGCGCCGGGCTCACCCACAAATGAATCCACGATGCTTGGTCCGGTGGTGAGCCGCAGGGCTTTTGATCGTTATCAAACTCTGACCTCTCATTCAGGGGATTGGGTTATTGCGGGGCAGGCTGATGACTCCCGTGGGTTTTATGTGACCCCGGCCGTTATCAAAACGCGAGAGCCCTTTCCGCTGGGGACCTCCGAATTCTTTTGTCCGGTTGCCACGTTGGAGACATTTGATGATGACCGCGGCGCGATGGAATTGCAGTCCATGGACACCATGGGGCTCACGGCTTCGGTTTTCACATCCAGCGAAGAACGGTTTGCGGAGTTTGCCTCCGAACTTGAAGTCGGGAATCTCTACTGCAATTTGCCGACCACCTTTTCGCCATCCTCCCTGCCTTTTGGCGGCATGTTATTTGCCGGAAATGGACATCCCGGCGGGCGCGGCTTTGCCCGCTTTGCCGCCAATGAACAGGCTGTTCAGTGGAAAGGCTGATTCGTCCATGACCCGCGCCTTCC
>JBGSVX010000173.1:0-10271 GCA_041752795.1 Terrimicrobiaceae bacterium | reverse complement strand
ACCGAAAGGTTCCGGAAACCAACCGCTTTGCGAAGAGCAATGCTTGTTTCAGATGGCAAAATGTTTTGATCCGAGAGGATAATAAAAATTTCGCCCATGCTTTCTGGCAGTGGGACCGACAAGTCAGCAATGAGATGCGCTCCGATGTCCACCGAGACCTGAACGGCCCGCTCGAGGTTGATGCTTAGGATATCTTGGGCGTCCATATCCTGAATTAAAGATTCGACCGTTTCCGGTCGTTTCTCCTCAATTCGCGCAACGCAGCGAGCGAGGGCATCCAACTTTCGCATGATAATGTCACGATGCATGGGCTGGAGCAACAAAGCGTTGCAAGCGAGCGTGCAAAATACGGTTCAGCAGCGGTTCGAAGTCCTCTTGCCAGGCAAGGTGTTTTTCGGAAATCGTTCCCAGGAGGCCGTCCTTTTTATTAAAAACAACGATGCCTTCCCGAAGAATGTGTCGTAAGAGAGTACCGTTTGCAGTCGATAGGTCTATCAAATCCACGCTTCTTCCCGTGACCTCTGCAATCTTGTCGGCAATGCGTTGGCGCTTGCGATAATCCATGCTGCTGCAAGGATAGACAGCAATATCTATATCGCTATCGGGCCTCAAATCACCGTTCACTGCAGAGCCGAAGACGATTGCAAGCAGCAGATCAGGGTCGTCCTCAAGGAACCCAACCATTTTTGCCAAATCATGTTCAGGACGAATCATTGCGCGGAGTTTATCAGGACTTGGGGAATTGTCAAAAGAGGGAACGACACGAGCACGGAATCGCAGATGCCGCTTGGGATGTTGTCATGGTGATTCTGCCCCATTTTTGCGCTGTTCGCAGGAGCGGTTCCTGCTACGAATGGCCATCTCATGTCAGACTCCCGGCCGGCAGTATCGATTGTTACGCCTCTTTTTAATGAGGCGGGAAATGTCGGCTTGGGGCCGTCTTTTCTGCCAGCCCCCGAATTCACTGGGAGTGGATTGCCGTGGATGATGGAAGCCGCGATGAGACCTTGAAGGCGCTCCGGTCACTTGAGGTCCCGTGTTCCTTGCGGGTGGTGTCCCTTTCCCGGAATTTTGGCCAACAGGCGGCGTTGATGGCGGGGCTTCAGAGCACCGATGCCAAAGCCGTGATTTTTCTTGATGGGGATTTGCGGGACCCCCGGAAGTCATATCCGACATGTTGAGGCAATGGGAGCAGGGGGCCGATCTGGTCATTCAGCGCATCCTGCAATTGTTCGGGTTTTTCAAGGATCTCGAAGTTCTGGGTTTTACAACCGTGGCGGTGTCAGTCTTTTTTATGGGAGGGGTGCAGTTTCTCCCCGCATCATTTGAAGCAGCCTGTTTGGCCGGGCGTATTCATCGTGATTATCGAGCTGCGGGCGGGCAGCGGGAGCGCGTGATCGCAGACTTTCTTGTCGGTGCCCACGCCAAAATCCAGGCTGATCAACTGGCCACCGATGACGAAGGTTTTATGCGCAAATACTTTCACGGTCTGGCTTTGGTGAATCTCTAAGGTTCCTGCGTATCCGCCGACCGTTTGCCTATCCGCTCCGAAATTCCCGATTCAAAGGCCGCCCGGCCCCCTCAACTTGACACGGTTTCCGTGTTACACTAATTTTGTGCCATGAAAAACATTACGATCACGCTTCCGGATGAGATCGGACGAAAAACGCGTGTGCTTGCTGCCGAGGCCGAAACAAGCATGTCCCAATTCCTTTGTCGGCTTGTGACTGAGAAAATCGAAAGCGAAACGGAATATCAGGCAGCGATGGCAAGATTTTTGCGTCGAGGAGCCCGACCGCTCCAAGATGAACCGAAGTCCTACCCTGACCGGGAATCTTTGCATGACCGCCATGCCCTTCGTTGATACCAATATCTTTGTTTACGCGCGGGATGCAAACGATCCGGTGAAACAATCCATTGCGGGTGATATTCTCCGGACCCTGTGGCGCAAGCGAACAGGGCGGCTGAGCGCGCAAGTTTTGCAAGAGTATTACGTGACCGTCACCCGGAAATTGAAACCGGGTCTTCCACCCTTCGAGGCGAGTGGGGATATTCGCGATCTCAATTCATGGGGTCCCAGACAGGTGACCACGGGCATTCTGGAGTGCGCGTGGGAATCGAGGATGACTTCGGCCTTTCTTGGTGGGACAGCCTGATCGTGGCTTCGGCCTTGGATTGCGAGGCCACAAGCCTGCTTTCAGAAGACATGCAGAATGGACTCACTATCCGCTCTCTCCAGATCGTAAATCCCTTCCTGCAGCATTTCGACCGGAATCGCCTCGACATTCTTTGATCAGTCAGTTTGATCAGCAGGGTCGCTTTCGATTTTGAGTCAACTTCAAAAAATTTTTCGAGAGTGAGCGTTCAAAAGCGGGGCGTGGACGCCCGCGCACTCCAAAGCGCTTCGCGCAAAACCCGCTTTCCGCTTTCCGCTTTCCGCTTTCAGGTCTCCGGTATCCCATCTTCTTTTTCCATGTAGAAGGGCTGGATAATTATAAATGCCGATCCAATTCATCATCCAAAATCCAAAAACCCGCCCCTAGCGGTCCACCATCATCGGAGGATTTTATTGACAGTATCATATTATATTCAGACGATATAAATAAACCAATGTTTAACAGAATTGCCGCAGATGCCTTGAAAAAAAGCCTGCACAAGCCATTTGTGCATATTCTGTTCGGTGCCAGACAGACGGGAAAATCGTCTTTGGTGCGGCATCTCGTACCGACCCCATCCTTGGCTTACGACTTCTCGAGCCCTGCGGAGCGGAGCCGACTACTGGCCGACCCCGGTGCGTTTGTGAGGGAATGCGAGGCGCTTAAGAAGCAGCCCGGAGCGCATTTTGTGGTAGTTGACGAGGCCCAAAATGTTCCATCTGTGTTCGATGCGGTGCAACACCTTTATGACCGGGAAAAGACGCGGTGGAGATTTGTGTTGCTCGGCAGTTCGGCGAGGAAACTGCGGCTCACTGGCGCAAATTTGCTGCCAGGTCGCGCCCTCCTTCACCGGCTCATGCCGCTCGTCCTTGGGGAGAGACCGGCAGTCCCGGACGCAGAGTGTCTTTCTCCTGTCGTCTTGCACTCGGGCGGCAAAAATCAATTCCCGCCCGCGGATTTGCTCGAGAGGCTCTCGTATGGCGAGCTTCCGGGCATTGTCACGCTGCCGGAGGAGGATCGTGCCGACATTTTGCAATCCTACGCAACAATCTATCTCGAAGAGGAGATCCGCCGCGAAGGTTTAGTCAAGGACTGGGGCGCTTTTGTCAATTTTCTGCGCCTGGCGGCGTCGGAGTCCGGCAGTGAACTGAACTACGCAGCCATTTCCCGGCAGGTGGGGATCAGCCTTCCAACAGTCAAATCCCACTACCAGCTTCTGGAGGACATGTTCATCGGCATCCGGGTACCAGGCTGGTCTGGAAGCCCGAGAAAAAGTCTGATATCCAATCCGAAATTTCTCATTTTCGACACGGGAGTGCGACACGCTGCGGCAGGGCTGCGGCCGGGGCCTGAGACTGTGATGGCCAATCCCGGCCCGATATTCGAGCAATGGGTGGGAATCGAACTCTGGAAACGACTGCAATACCTTGGAGGATCACTCCACCATGTCAGAAGCAAAGACGGTAGAGAGATTGACTTTCTTGTTAAACTTAACGGGAAACTCTTTCCCATTGAGGTCAAATGGACGAACCGCCCATCACGGAGCGATGCCAGGCATATCGCAGCATTTCTTGCAGAGCACTCACAAGCAGAGAAGGGATTTGTCATCTGCCGCTGTGACCGCCCTCAACTTCTCTGCCCCGGTGTTGTCGCCCTGCCATGGAAAAATCTTTGAATAATACGCTGCGGGGGCAGGACGAGTTATCGCAGCGGGCTGTATTCTCGAATGCGAGCTTTACTCACAATGCGTAGTTTCCCCTCGAAATCACTCGGGTCAACCCCTCGCACCAGCACATGAAGGCAGTCAAGAATATCTGTCAGATTGGGATCTTTCGGCAGCTTGAAAACCACAATGCCGGCATATTGGTCAGGAGGAAACTCAATTGGGTTGGAAAAATCGAAATCCATGGTCACCAGGCACCGCCGCTCAATGCGACAAACATCGATCAATTTTCGGTCTTTGGCACCGCAAAGGCCTTGGCTTAAGACGGTTTCCACATCGAACCCCTTTGCGAGGAGGAACTCGCGAGCGGATCGTCCAAGGTTCTCGTCAAGTTTGACTTTCACGCAAACGCTTCAATGTATCGGTCTCGGGTCATTTCGGAGCCGTATCCGATACATGCCAAAATGTCTTCGCGGTCGAGTTGGGGGTATTCCGAAAGGACCTCCTCCATCGACATCCCGCTTGCAAGCATGTCGAGAATAAGGGAGACCCATATTCGATGTCCTCGAATACACGGTTTCCCAAAGCAGACTTCTGGGTCTATTGAAATTCTGACCGCAAGGTTTGGCTTCACAACTTCAAGGTAAGCGGGTTGACCTCTTGATCAAGAGGAAAGCTGGTTGGTCGCTTTTCCGCCTACGCGAAACGCTACGGCGTGACAAGTCCGCTTTGCCTTCCTCGCTCCCGCGAGTGTCTCCCTTCGGGCTGCCTTCGGCAGGCTGCCCGGCCAGTCCCCACTGGCCCGTGTTCTTATATCAGTGTTTAAACCCTTCCAACCCAAACCAAACCAACCCAAGCCCATAGCGCTTCGGATAATGAGGCGTGCATGCTCCGGCTCCGCCGGCATGACCATTACCCCATCAATCATCTCTGCTCCATGCCCGCCAGCGCTACGCTTGCGTTGTGGGCGGGTCATCCTTCCCCTCCGCCCATCTCCCGTGCATGAACAGTTTGTGCCTGTTTTGCGTTCCCTGAATTTTCTCCTTCGTCTTCGGCCGTGGTCGGCTGCGGTGATTGCTTTTGGGATTTTGTTCTTTTCGGTGACGAATCAGAGCATTGACATGTTGGAGTCCCAGACATGGGATTATGCGCGTCATGACTCCTTTTCCGGATTTGCGGGGGAACTGCGAGAAGATCAGAGCACGGAGTCTCAGATGCCTTTGGGGATGTTTGCGTTTGTGCGAAACTCCACCTTTGCATCTTGGCCACACTGTTGTAATTTGAGGCCGTGATTCAGACAGCAGAACGGATAATCCAAGAGACCTCAGAGCAGCTTCGAGAGCATCTTGCACCGGAGGCTATCTGGCTTTTTGGCTCTCATGCGCGGGGTGACGCCGAGGAGGATAGCGATCTTGATTTTCTGGTGGTGGTCGAGCATTCCACCGAACCCCGCTATCGCCGGGCCCAGAAGGCTCATCGGATCCTCAGCGGTTTGGAAATGGCTAAAGATGTTATTGTGATGACACGGACCGAGTGGGAACGGTCACGAAAAGTAAAGGTCTCTCTTGCCAATACCGTGCTTCGTGAAGGAAGGAAGCTGTATGAGCGCTGAGAAGCGTGCTCTGGTTGCTTCGTAGTGGACAAGGGCTTCAGAGGATTTACGCGCTGCATTATTGTTGGTAGACGGAAAGCCGCCGGCCTTGGCAGCAGCTGTTTACCATTGCCAGCAAGCAGCAGAGAAGTCGCTAAAGGCTTGGCTTGTGTGGCAGGAAATCCCGTTTCCAAAAATTCACGATCTTGATAGGTTGCTGAATCTATGCAGCCCGGTGGATTTCGGGTTTGAATCACTTCGTTTGCACGCAGCCATTCTGACTCCTTACGTCGCTGAATTTCGTTATCCTGGTGAGGAACAGGCACCATCCCCTGAAGACACACAGGAGGCAATCCGACTTGCGACCGATGTCACAAAATTTATTCAAACACGCATACCATTTCTCAACCACTACTGGACAGGCACCCCTTCTTGACCTCCATAGCCTTGGCTTCGGAGGACAGGTCAGCTTTTCAGCTTTTCAGCTTTTCAGCTTTTCAGCTTTTCCGCTTTCCGCTTTCCGCTTTCATCCTCCACGCCCGCCGTCACTACGCTTGCGTTGTGGGTGGGCCGCGCCCGCCATCACTACGCTTGCGTTGTGGGCGGGCCGCGCCCGCCAGTGCTACGCTTGCGTTGTGGGCGGGTCCGTATTTCCTCCTTCGCCGAAGGCTTCGGAGGACAGGTCCGCTTTCCCTTCATCCTTCATCCTTCATCCTTTCCCTCCGCCCCTCTCCCGTGCATCATCAGGCCGTGCCCGTTTTGCGTTCCCTGAAATTCCTTATGCATTTGAGTCCGTGGTCGGCTGCGGTGATCGGGTTTGGGATCTTGTTCTTTTCGGTGACGAATCAGAGCATTGACATGATGGAGTCCCAGACATGGGACTATGCGCGTCATGACACCTTTTCCGGGTTTGCGGACGAGCTGCGGGAGGATCAGAGCACCGAGTCCCAAATGCCTCTGGGGATGTTTGCGTTTTGGTCATGGTGCCGGGTTTGGGGGACCGGTGAGTTTGCCATGCGGTCTGTCAATTTTGTGTGGGCGGCCATTGTATTGTTCGCATTTGCCCGGATCGGGCGTCAGCTCTCCCTTCCGTGGTTGCCGTTGCTTTTTGCGGTTCAACCCTTTGTCTGGTATTACATGAATTATGCCCGCACCCCGCTTATGCAGATGGCAGGGGGATCTTTGATTCTTGCCGGGGCATTGGGGTACATCCGGAAGAATGCGGTTCCTGATGGAATCGGCGGGATCTTTTTATGCCTTGGGGCGATCCTCCTGAGTGGAGCAAATATTTATGGACTGGTGCCCCTAGCCGCAGTGGCCATCGGCCTGACTGTTCACGGCGTTTGGAGACGCATAAAATTGCCCCTCACTGGCAAAATTGTCGCGACTCTGACCCTTGGGGCCATTGCGCTACTTGGTGCATATTATGTGTTGGTATTCTTCCGTGGTGGAAAACACGTGGGCGCCTCCTTGTGGGTTGCTTCCCCGGCGAATCTGGCCTTTGTCATTTACGAATTCCTTGGCTTCCTCGGGCTGGGGCCCGGGCGCCAGGACCTGCGAGCCGTTATCAAAGGGGCTGCTACGATAGACAGCATCATCATTTTTCTGCCCGGCCTTTTCCTTTTGGCAGCCGGCTATGTTGTCGCATTTTCGGCTTCAATAAAATCTTGGCTTACCCGTGAGGCCAGCCTGCCAGGCGGGCACTTTCCTCCCGAATCACGCCCGACCTGGGCCATGGGATTGATTGCGCCATGGCTCATGGGCCTCGGAGTTCCTCTATTGAGCTCACTGCTGCTTTTTCTGATAGCAACCCTGGGCGGCCTTTTCTTTTGGGGGCACCATCTTGCCGGGGCCTTTCCCTTTTGGGTGCTTGCGTTGGGGATCACCCTCCATTGGGGAACTCAAGGGCTCTGGAGACCTGCAGGCCGTTATGCATTCCTTGGCATCTTTCTGTTACTGCTCGCCTCCTCCCTTCTGATCCGGTTCGCCCCATGGCATCACCATGACGATTACCGCTCTGCCGCCAAAGTTGCCCAAGTGGCTGCTGCCAGCGGCAAAAATATCTGGTGGTTTGCAGACCATTCGGGTGGGAATTTTTACGGCATCTCCTTCGCAGAAGGCTTTAATAACCGCCCCGGTGAAATTGAATTCTCCATGAACCGTTCCGCACACGGGAACCCTGACATCATCATTCTCTCCCGCCCCGATGTCTTCGATTCCGGTCGAACCACAAGGAAAATCCTATCAGCCCAGCAATACTTTCGGTCGAATGTATTCCAAGCATTTGAGATTTGGGAAAAGAAGCCGATGTTGGAGAAGCCAGAAAGATAGAGAATTGTAATGTCCAATCTGGAGCGCGTGCCAATACCGGCCATTTTGCGACCATCAAGATCCAGATTGCCGCGAGAAGGCGCAAAACCCGCAAAAAGAAACCGAGGTTCCGGGGCCTGATATTTGATTCAATTTTTCCGCGGTTTGCACCTTTTTGCGGCTATGGGAAAATCCTCATCGCGCCGGCCGTCGCTACGCTTTCGTTATGGGCGGGTCAGGTTTTCCGGTTTCCGCTCTTTGGGCGAAGCCACCAGAGGTCCTGTTTGGTAATGGCCATTCCTCTTGGAGAAAATCCCAACACATCCCAATCCTGCGAGACGACCTTCCGAAAATAATCTGGATTGTGATAGGTCAGATACATTTTTCGACCTTCACCCACTTTCCCTCGAATGACAAAACCTCGATTTTGATATTCTTCCCGTTCTTCGGGAAAGAAGGTTTCGTCACAGCCCGAACCATTTGTTGTGAGAGTCAGGATCCCCTCCGGTTTTAAAATGCGATGAAACTCGGCAAACCAGGCCCTGAGTGATTCGTCGCTGAGGTGGGTCAGCACTGACAAGCCATAGATCCAATCAAGGCTGGAACGCTCAAACTCCAGTGGCGGAAGCAGGCCATTGGTGGAGAACGCGACAGATGGAATCGATCGCTGTGCCCAATTGATCATTTTCTGATTGTAGTCAGAACCAAAAATTCGGGAATCCGACCCAAAATGTGCGGGCATGTGCCGCACGACACAGGCTACACCGCACCCCCAATCGAGGATTTGGACAGGACGGTCACCAATCCATTGCTTTATTTGATTCGCAAGAAATGCCGAGCTCTGTTGACCTTCCAAAAAGTAATTTTCAAGTCGCACCCGTCCCCCAATTTCGTAGAGCAAATTGATGGGTGGAGTGGGAAAATCCGGATGAGATTTCTGGAAAATTTGGTTTTCCCGAAAGCAACGAATTCTTTTTATCACACAGTGAACATCTTCCGCAGCCTGCAAACAGCCAAACCTTCGGAAAAATTTCTGGAAAGATTGGCGCAAGCTCATGAAAGTAATCTGAGTCATATCTTGGCGGGCCTGCAATAATCAAGATTCGTCATGCAGGAGAATTACAAATCACCAAAATTGACGAGTTGTGGCTTGCTGGATAGATTCAAAGGCCCGTGAAGATCCTTCTTTCAGCGATTGCCTGCGACCCGCACAGGGGATCTGAGGCCCATTTTGGCTGGAATGCTTTGAAGGCTCTTTCCCGTGACCATGAAGTCTGGGTGCTTGGCCATGCAAAGGATACCGAGGCAATTCAAAAAGCGCAAAAAGAAGGCTTCCTCGGATCCAATGTTCATTTCTTCCCCCACAGTTCCTGGGGAAATCGCAGCACCAACCGGATCATTTCCCGAATACAGAATTGGAGGGATTACCAGCATTGGAATTGGGAGGTGTTGCCAACTGCCAAAAAACTGGAGCGGGAGATCGGGTTTGATGTTGCCCATCACGTAACCCTCTCGACTTGGCGGGTGCCGAGTCAGTTGTGGCGTTTACGCTGCCCATTTATCTGGGGACCGATTGGAGGAGCAGAGGTTTTTCCTCTGCATTTGCTACCCATGTTAAGCCCACCCTCCGCTGCCTATGAGATGCTGAGAAGACTGCAGAACCGTTTGGCCATGGCTTCCCCGGAATTGCGGGCCTGTGTTCGCAACGCTGCCCATATCTTTACTGCCACCCCGGAAACCCGCTCGATGATGTTGAGGCTTGGGTGCCCCGAGGAAAAACTCTCGATGCTTTCTGCCGCTTTTTTCACTTCTGACCAAATAAAAAAACTCCAGCGCCCGAGGGAATTTTCGAGTGCTGGAGTTTTTGCGAAGGACCAATGTTTAATACTCTTTGCCGGGGGTGACATTGAGGGCCGCAAAGGACATGCTTTGGCTCTCCATGCACTCGCCAAATGCAGGACACAAGGCTTGAAATTTCATTATCACATTGCCGGTCAGGGCCCGGAGGTCTTTCACCTACAACGTCTCGCAGTCCGACTGGGAATCAGCGATTCAGTAATTATCACCCCCCCCCTGCAGGGAGATGAATATATGGAAACCCTCTGGAAATCTCATGTGTATTTGCTACCCAGCTTAAGAGACAATTCTCCTGTCACTCTCATGGAAGCAATGCTCGCAGGGTGCTTCTCCATTGTGGCTGACTGTGGCGGACCCGCTCTCATTGTTGATAAAAAGCTTGGAGGGTTAGTTCCAACTAACGGGCAAGAGGCTATGGTTCAGACAATCGCAGAGAAGATCTCAAAACTATTTTCCGATTGGAACTTATCTAGAAATCTGGGCGAAGATTCTCGAAAAAAAATTCGCCAGAAATTCTCTGAAGCCAATTACGTGAATGAATTTAATCGGCAATATAGAAAACTGACTGACCATCAATCTGTTATAAATATTAATAAGACTCTTCGTCGTTTTGAGTGGGCTTAAATGTGCGCGATTTTGAGGTTGAGTCCACCGGCTTTGAGATAAGCGGCAATTCGAAAGTAGTGAAAATTCC
>JBGSVX010000172.1:0-2925 GCA_041752795.1 Terrimicrobiaceae bacterium | reverse complement strand
AGTGCTCTCTAACGGCGAGCGTGTCATCCCCGCACGTGATGCAAAAATCGTGGTTGGACTGATGTCCACCTGCGGGCTCTACAATGGAACTGGCACCTACATGGTCAATGTCGGCATACCTACCAAATCCGGCGTTGGAGGGGGTCTGCTTGCAGCCTATTCCGGCCTCGGAGGAATCGGCACATTTTCTCCTCCGCTGGATGTTGTCGGAAATAGTGTGGCGGGACAGAACATGATGCGTGAAATTTCCGAAACGCTGGGTCTCGACATTCTTCTGCCCGCTGTCCACAAAGAGAATTTCCAGTAATCCGACCGGGTGACGCTCGGGGAATGCACTTTCTCAAAATGCGCAATATGCTCCTCACCCTCGATATTCCCTCGCTGTCGGGCTTGGAAAAGTCCGACAGACTGATACGGTGCGGACGTTATGAAATCCGGTCACTCCTCTGAGCTTGAAGAGATTCGTCAAATTCAAGCAGATCTGAAGTGGAAATTGGGAGCCGTGGATCGTCGCATCCAGGAGTTGGAAAAAAAGCTCTCGGAGGAACCCAGCAAGGATGCTGAGCCGGTTGTGGAACCGGTGATTATGCCGCCGCCTTTGCCTGTCGGAGAGGTTCCTGTCTGCAATGAGATGCCCAGCTTGGATGAGGGGTTGAAATTCGACTCTAATCCGCCACAGCAGAAAGTTGTCTCCGATTTTTCCCCGGCCTCTCGGTCATCACAAATTCCTCCGCCATTGGATTCCAGGAAAGAGGCCTCCGAGGTGCCGGTGCCGAGTCCCCCTGAGCTACCCAAAGATTCCATGGAGCTCCGCGTGGGACGGGTTTGGCTCGTGCGTGCCGGTATCCTCATTCTTCTGACCGGACTCGTTTTCCTTGGGAATTTTGCGTGGCAGGAATTTGTGATGAAAGTCGGCCCGGCGGCTAAACTGGCGCTCTTGTTTGTTGCGGGCGGACTTCTCGCCGGGGTGGGGTCATGGTGCCGCAAAAAGTCCGAAGGTCTCAGAGGCTACGGAAATGTGCTGACCGGGGGAGGGATTGCCACGATTTATTATGCGACATATGCCGCGCATTTTGTCAGGCCATTGCAGGTGATTTCCAATCCGCTTGTTGGTGGGCTGCTACTTCTTGCCGTGGCGGGGGCGATCCTGTGGATTGCTGATCGAAAGCGATTGCAGGTTGTGGCGACGATCACCACGGCGCTGGGTTTTTATACGGCCGCTATTAACCCAATTGCCGGATTCTCATTGTTCAGCAATTTGCTGCTGAGTGCTGTGGCAATCATTTTGCTCATTCGGAGAAAGTGGATTGCCATCCCATTTGTGAGTTTGATCGGGTGTTTTGTCGGGTTTGCATTCTGGAGGTTTTTTAACTCCGGCACGTTGCTCCCCATGGAGGCTGGATCCCCGGCAGAGTTCCTGAATGGCGTGTTGTTTCCTGCCTGTTATTGGGTTGTGTTTTCCGTGGCCGTATTTGTTGCGCGGACTCCGAAATTTCAAGGTGTGCTGCGCTCGGCCTTTCTCACAATAAATAATGGCGCATTCTATGGGCTCACCGCACCTTTGGTTGCCGGCACTCACCCCACAAGCTTTTGGGTTTATACGTTCGGATTCGGGATCTTGCTGCTGGTGCTTGCCTTTCTCGCGAGGAGGTCATCGCCGGATGATCCCGTATTTGATGGAAGTTATCTGACCCAGGGGCTCGGCCTTGTGACGCTCGGTCTACTTTTCAAAGTGAGCGGATATCAGGCGGCCATTCTCTTTGCGATGCAGAGTGCCGCGCTCATGAAATTCAGCCGGACGCATCACGGAAAAATCCTTCAGGTGTTTTCCGGGCTCACCGCTCTCACGTCCACGGGTTGGGCCCTAAATTCGGTGGCCTCCTCGGCGCCCCATGCCGCCCTCACCTGTGTTGGCACCTCTCTCATTTTGCTCGCGACCGCATGGGTCTTCAAACATCAGCGCGGCCTTCTTGAAAACCCATCCACGCAAAAACGGGCAGGGGCATTTGTTTTCCTTGCCTCAGTGCTGGCAGTGGCAGCCATTGCGCATGCCACCACCCCGGATCCCATTCTCTGCGTGGCCCTGCTTCTGGGTGTTTCCCTGATTGGAGTGCTTTCCTTGCGATGGTTGCGAATGCCTGAGGTTCTGCTCGCGTCGCAGGGGTTCCTCGTTCTCGCGTTTTTGCGGTACCTCGGACTTCCCGACAAAGCGGAGGTGCTTCCGGTTTTGCTTATGCTTGGAGTCGGGCTTTTCCATCTGCACTTCTGGTGGAAAGTGGTTCCGAAACGGCCGGGTGCCATTCAGCAAATTGTGTGGCCATTTTTTCATGCCACGATCGTGGTGGGTTCCCTCTTTGCATGGTCGATCAAATTTTTCTCGCCGGCCCACCAGCTCCCAGCCTTTGCGGCAATCGCTCTCCTCCTTCTGCTGCATGGATTCCTTTCCAGAGTTTGGGCGCTGGCAGTAATCGGTCAGTTGTTCACTCTCACGTTGGTTGTCCGGTTTTTGGAATTGGTTCCCAATGGGGTGCCGTGGATCTTTTCCCTTTTAGCGTTGGTGCTAATGGCCTTGCAATCCGCAGTATCCGGGCTTCTGCAACATCGCGTGCCGGAAATTCCGGTTTCCCGGTTGGTTGTTCACCGTCGGTTTGTGGAAATCGCCGCAGTCCTTGGCGGCGTGATTCTTATTGTCATTGACGTTCCGACCCCATGGCTATGCCTGGCACTCACACTGTTCGCGTTTCTGATGTTCTGCGCTTCGACCATTCTTCGGTGGATTCCTTCCTTGTTGTATTCCGCATTTTTGTTTCTTGTCGCGGGTTTGTTTTTCCTCAAAGGCACCATGGCCTATGATGAGACACTTTTTGCGAATGTGTCGTTCCCGGTTCTTCTACTGATTTCCCAGCAAATCGGAAAACGCCGGTT
>JBGSVX010000171.1:0-2131 GCA_041752795.1 Terrimicrobiaceae bacterium | reverse complement strand
GGGTGCATATTTTTCCATGGATCAAGGACACGGAAATAAAAGAGGGTTTGAATCTTTACGATTACATGCCCGAGGATTATGGAAACGGTGACCTCTGGTCCCGTAAATACTTGGTTGCCGACCCGGCAATATTGGGGTTGGTTAACGAGAACGACACCCCTGAGAATTTGTTTCCAAAATTTGTCCAAGCGACATTGCAACAAAATCACCCCACGATTTCGCTCTCAGACATTGGGATGAGCATCCGGGATCGGAAGAACCTGTACTCTCGCTGGGAGGACTTCCCAATGCCATGGAGTGTCGCAGATCAAAGCACCCTTCAACCTTCAGAAAACTATGCGGCAACACCCGAGATTTTTGACACCTTCGACTTGAAGATACTGACACCCTCCGGGAATTCGACGCTCGTTGACTTGCCCGGTCTGAGAGCCTGCGATCTGCACAACCGCAGGTTGTTGATTTACTTCGAACAAACTGGCCCGGACCAACATCAACTTGTGGTATCATTGGCTCCATTCAGGGAATCGGCCTCCGATTCCGGCGACTTCAACAGTCCAATGATTTTGGCGAGGCAGTCGCGCACTGCCGACGTGAGTGGGATGTCTGGTCCCTTCCCCTTGGAAGTCATCGAAAGGCGCCATCGTTCGTTGCCTAATGGGTTTCTTGACCCGGGAGGCAGCGTGGCCTCCTTTTTGCAAATCGATCACAGCTTGGAGAATTCCTATGGGTCCATCGTCAAGAAGGGAGAATTTGCTTCATTGGTCATCAATTTCGGACGGGTCACACGCAGGATGCTTGATGTGCATTCCAACGAAATCTGGAAAAATCAAAGGGCACTCCTTGCCGATCCCCAGGCAATCGGCGACCCAGAGATTTTCCGTGGTGGGCCGATGACCTTGCTGGCAGGGAGCTACTTTGAACGCACGTCCCGTTTTGATGAGCTCTTGAACCATCTCCACAAGACGCAGCAAGTTTCCAGATCAGATATTGCCATAGCGAAACTTCTGCCGGAACGGGATGCACTCGGAGATCTGCCAAATGATGGAGAAATCACCCTGCGATTTCCGGCGATTGATGTTTTTGCCAAACGCTCTGTGATTGCCGGAAGTGGTCTCATGCGACCTGACCTTGGGAATGCTGCTTCACGAGATGCATTTTTTGTCTCTGTCGCAAACAGTTCGGCACACGAACACTTTGCGATCGATCAGCTTTTTGGATTCGATGATTCCATTTCTGCGGTCAAGCTCCTACACAATGCCAAAGCAGAAAGCCGCGATCCCGTGGCGCTCGACAACTGGAATTACCTCGCGAAAGGTGAGGAGTTTTACACGGTTGGATCAGAAACCAAAAAGCTTAAAGATTGGGATCCGTCGATGTGGCTGCACTGCGCCTATGCTTTTGGTCCGATCGGCGCAGGTGATGAGGCAAGTAATGCCTACTCCCGAGTTTACATCACGCCGGGTTTCGTCGAAGGAGCGGGAGGCGATTATCTTGGGATGGGGGCATTCATCTTTGGCTCAAAATCCACTTCCGCACTCATTGGCAATTCCCTGAATGGTGGTTTTGGCAGAGCCCTTGCCTCATGCAGTTTTGACGAGGAGGACTTCCGAACTATGCGATTGGAACTTTCCTTCGAAGATAGCTTCCGGCTTAGTTTCAACTGCGATGTCAATATCCAGGTCATATCCATTGACCCCGACGTGGCATGGTGGCTCTTTGAAGAACTCTCGGAATCGGCATCAGAGTTTTATGTGACCGCTTACCAAAACGCGCGGATGGCCGCGTATGCGCTTGAAATGGGCCTGCCCTACACACCCGGAGACGGGAATTCGTTTATGGCCACGGTGGAGGCTTTCGAAAACAAGGGGAGCGCGGGCCAACCGAGTTTCTTCGGGAATTTGGTTGCGATGGTTTCTGACCCAGTCCATGTGGTCACAGGCGAGTTTCATATTGATCAGGTGGATTTGACCCTTCCGGGTCCCATGCCGCTGGAGATTCGGCGCAACTACAGCAGTCAGAATTTGGCACGCAATTAATTCGGCTACGGGTGGAAGCTCGGTTATTTCCCTCAGTTGACCGTGGCCAGCGGAGAAGAGCTTCTCTACGCGGCAGAAATGGATGGCTCAGTGAT
>JBGSVX010000170.1:0-2088 GCA_041752795.1 Terrimicrobiaceae bacterium | reverse complement strand
CCTTCATCTTCATCGCCCCGAAGGCAGGAAGCTATTACCTTCAGGGAAACGTCACAAGCAACATGTTCCAAGGTGAACGTGCAATCACCCTTTATATTTTCACACGGCAGCAACAAAGCATGAGTGAGATCGAGCAAATCGAAATCGAAAAAAACGCAACGGCCGCACTTCCACCCAATGAGATCAAATTGGAAGCAGGTGACGAAATTGCCATCGTGCCGGTTTGTAAGTCTTTCAATATCGCCTCGGATGTTGTTCTGACCGATTTTAAAGTCACTGATGTCGCTCCCAAATAGGACCCCGTCATTTGGCCCCCCCGGCGGCCCATTGGTATTTCTGACATGAAACTTCTCTGCCTCATCCTTATCCTCGGGGCCGCTTCCCTGCAGGCTCAGGAAGCCGAACTCGCCAGCTTCGGAACCGCCGAAAGGACCAAGGGCGGCCTCATCGGGATGTTCTACGATCTCAAGCAGAACCAAAAAGGCGTGCCCACCCCTCATGCACGAGGGAACTACACCACGATCGTGGGCAATTTTATCGACTCCGGCTGGGACGAATCCCTCCTCAAGGACTACTACTGCGTGACCCGCCCACTTTACGCCACGGAGGTTTTTATTCCCTACATGGACGCCGCCAAGGCTCCGGAGGCGTTCGGCGTGGCCAATGTCATCAAACCCCGCCAGTGGATGGTCCACTACAAGGGACAGGTCCGCGCAAAAGTCGCAGGACGCTATCGCTTCATGGGCCTCGCCGACGACGTCCTCGCCGCCGCCGTCAACGGCAAAACCGTCATGGTCGGGTGCCACCGCAATATCAAACTCAAGACCACTTGGACCCCACCTGAAGCGGACAACTACGTCACCGGGCCTTGCGGCCAGCTCACTTTCGGCAACTGGTTCACAGTCAAAGAGGGCGAGATCTTTGACCTCGATGTGCTTATCGGAGAAATCCCCGGCTCGGGCTTCGGCGCCTGGCTCATGTTCCAAAAGGACGGCGAAACCTATGAAGCGCCAAAGGACCGCGAAAAGCACACCAAATTCCCGGTTTTTCAACTGGTCAACCGCGAACTTGACCCCGAACGCTACAAATGGGCCAAAACCCCGTTCTTCAGCATCGCCACCCAGCAATTCTTCGAAGGCGTCGAGTGATTCGTGGCCCAACCACTGGATTCCAAGCTCCTTTCCCACAAAACAACACAAGCATTGTCACTGTAAAAGTCATCAATCCCTTCCGATAGAAGCGGGGAAATTCCTGGCTGGAGAAGAGGGAGACTGACTCTCCGCGGCCCTTCAAGCAGCCCGCCCAGCGCGCAGCAACAGGACAAATGGAACAGTCCCTGATTCTGGAGACGGGTTTTCTGATCGACTTTGAGCGGGAGCGACGAGCGGTCGGGGGAAGACAATCGAGTTTCTGGAAGCTCGGCGGGAACATCGGCTCGACATCACCCATACCATTGCCGACGAGTTGGCCTGTGTAGCATCCTTATCCGGGTTGGAGCGTTGGGAAGCTTTTACGAAAATCTTCCAGATTCTAGACTGGGATAAGCGGGAGGAGAGCACGAGCCAATGAACCGTCGTCTTCGTTATACCAATTTGACACCGAAAAGGGTTGAATCGACGGACGGCTCGGCAACCCCCGCGCGATAGCGCAAATCCTGAGGAAAGGGTAACACTTTTGGGTGGCCGGGAGGCAACCGGAGCGCAGCGGAGAGGCCATCCCTACCAAAAATCGGTAGGGGCACATCGCCGAGGTGCCCGACTTTTTATCCTGAAAATCGCAGATGGATTCACCATGAAGGCCATGAAGAGCATGAAGAGGAGGGACTTGGAATCTTTGCGCGTCATAACTTGCCTTCACCCAACCGGTGATGTCACCGACCAATTTTCCAACCAATTTTTTCCTCATCCCTTCATGTCCTTCCTGTGCTTCATGGTAAAATTGCCCGCGTTACAAAAGTTAACCTAACTTCCCCCTAACCCAAGTTTCTTATGGAAGTCGTGGAAGCCGCATAAAACCAAGGGGGTCTCTGCAAAGGCACTACAAAGTCGTCAGGGTTTTGAGAAGGATTTGATGGGGAGGAACGCGGAT
>JBGSVX010000169.1:0-5835 GCA_041752795.1 Terrimicrobiaceae bacterium | reverse complement strand
ATGACCAACCAGGAGCCAAATCCAAGAACCATAAAAACCCCAAAGCCGGATAAGAAGTCAGTGCCCACACTCAAAAGCGAATGGCGCCATGTGACCCGGTTGAAATTCAGGAAGTCCGCTTCGATTCGACCACGAAAATTCTCCACCTCGGCGTCCTCCGTGGCAAAGGCTTTCACCAACCGCGTGCTGGCGATGCGCTCATGCAAAAAGCTCATGACCCGATCCCAGTTCTGACGATGTCGCCGACTTTCCACACGCAGCCTGCGGCGATGCCAAAGATAGTTGATCACAAAAAATGGAAGCAAGGCATAGGTCAGGAGGGCCAATTGCCAGTCCGACTTCAACAAAACAACAAGCACGCCCAGAATGGTCACCACATCTCCAAGCAGATTGACCGAAGCCCCGGTCACGAGATTATAAAGTGCCCCGGTGTCATTGCTGATTCGCGCAATGATTTTTCCGGTGTGCCGGGCATCGTAAAATCTCAGCGAGAGGGTTTGCAGATGGCGAAAAATCTCCACACGCATGTCACAGGTCACCCGCATGCCAGTTCTCTGGGTCATGTAATTTCGAATCAGCAGAAAAACACTCCTGCCCGCGACACAGAAAAAAAAGATCGAGAGGAGCACGATGACATGGGACCAGGCCTCACCGGAGGAGGCCGAATCAACGACCCGTCCAATCAAATACGGACGTGCCAGATCAAGGGCTGAAACCAGGAGCAGGAGTACAAAAATACCAATCAGCTTTGGCCAATAGACCAGCAGAAAAGGAAAGAAACGCTTGAGTGTCGGCCAAATTTCGGAGCCGGACCGGTGGGATGACATGAATGAACCTCTCTATTCAACTGAGTGATTCGGCCAAGGAGTTCAAGCGGGAAAGCCGAATTTTTCACGTTTTTTCTATGAAAACCCTGTCATCCAGCCCGCATCGTGAAAACATTCCCTTTGCGTAACGTGCCCACTCGTCTAGACTCCGCAGGTTTTCCATGTCCACTGCGTTTCTCGAAATTCTATTCATATTTTTTATTCTCTTTGCGAACGGCCTGTTTGCGATGGCAGAGATTGCTGTCGTCACATCACGTCGCGCCCGTTTAAAAACCCTTGCCGATGAGGGCAATGCTGGTGCCAAACTCGCTTTTGAACTGGCCAAATCGCCGGGCCGATTTCTCTCCACCGTGCAGGTGGGAATCACGCTGTTTGGGGTCCTCTCTGGCGTGGTTGGCGGTGCGCGCCTTGCCGACAAATTGGCTGAACCAATTAAAAATATCCCGGTGATCGGAACCTATGCTGACCTGATCGCCCTGGTGGTGGTCAGCACGGCCATCACGTATTTTTCCGTGATTATCGGCGAACTCGTTCCCAAACGTCTTGCGCTCAACAACCCGGAACGCATTGCCTCCATGCTCGCCCGACCCATGAATGGACTGGCCAAATTGACCAATCCCGTGGTCAGCCTCCTGCACCACTCGAGCGAGGTCCTTCTGGCGCTTCTGGGCGTAAAAAAATCCAATGAAACCTCCGTTTCCGAGGAAGAGGTGCGCGTTTTGATTGATGAGGGACTAAGTTCCGGGGTCTTCAAAAAAGCTGAGAAAGACATGGTCGAGGGCGTTTTTGATCTTGATGAGCAAACGGCGGATGACCTGATGACGCCCCGGGCGCGAATCATCTGGCTTTCCCTGGATGATGCCGATGATGAGAACTGGCGTCGGATCGCGGGCAGCGGGCATTCCCACTTTCCGGTTTACCAAAAAACCCGCGACAATGTGGTTGGCATGGTTTCTGTCAAATCCCTGTGGGCCAATCTGTCTCTTGCCGGACGCGCCGAGCTGCGGTCGTTGGTGACGCCCCCGCTCTACGTTCCCACGACCATGCCAGCGAGCACCCTCATCGCGGAATTCAAAAAATCCGGCAAACACATTGCGATGGTCGTTGACGAATTCGGCGGCCTGCAAGGCTTGGTCACTCTGAATGATGTGATGATGGCCATCGTCGGGAATCTCCCGGAAAAAGAACAGCGCTATGAACCAAAAGCCGTACGACGCGAGGATGGCACATGGCTGATCGATGCCCTTTTGGAAATTGATGAGGTCAAAAATTACCTGAAAATCACCGGTGATCTTCCAGATGAGGACGAGGACGACTTCACGACCTTGGGCGGGTTCCTGCTGCATCGCTTGGGCCATATTCCGCAAGAGGGAGAGCGTGTCATTTGGGACCGTTTCGAATTCGAAATCATCGATATGGACCGTCAGCGCATCGACAAGGTTCTTGTCACGGTGAAACCGGAATCGCCTGCGTCCTCAGACGAAGCAGACGTCACGATCTGATTCCTGCGTCTTGTGGCTTGTCAAAAACCCGCGCTTGAGAGATAGTTTCCCAAGGTCCCCATGCCCATCGACAATTTCCAGAACTGGTATCTCAAAAAACACGAAAATGGCGAAATTTTCGGCCCCGTTCGATTTGAAAAAATCCGGGAGTGGGCCCGCATTGCCCAGGTAAACCCGCAGGATATGGTTTCCACGGATCGGGTGCTGTGGACCCGCCCTCCCATGATCCCTGAGTTGGAGATGGACTGGCTGGTGGAATTGGGAGAAGACCTTCTCTATGGGCCGACGACAAGTGGTACGCTGATGGAGTTTGTTACCAGCGGAGAAATTTCCCCTGAGACAATTGTCATCAACTGCGTGAATGGCGAACAGGCCATACTAAAAGATACCGAAATCTATGCCGCAGCCATTTCGGCTCCCCCCACCGAACATGCCGCAGTGGAAGTGGAAGATTTCGATTCCCTCAGTCAGCAACCTATCAAAGGCGGAATCCGCGCGAATCTACAACGCAGGGTCAGGGAATTGGAGCAGACGCTCCTCGACAAACAGCGGCATCTGGTCGCAGCCAAGGATCTCATCGCCCGCTTGGAATCCAAAAACAAGGAGTTGGAGGAGCGCCTTCGCGAAGCCTCCGGCTTTTTGAAGAAAAAACACTGACCGCCTGAATTTTCGGGTGGTCCTGCAAAGGCCTTCAGTTTTTTGCCCTTGAGGCATATTCTAGTTTTTATGTTGATCGACACGCACGCCCACCTTGATTACCCGGATTTTTCTGAGGATTTTTCCGACGTGCTGGCTCGCGCCGCAGAGCATGGGGTGAGCCGAATCATCACCATTGGCACGGGGCTTGAGAGCAGTGAACGGGCCGTTGCGCTTGCGGAGGCGTATGCAGAAGTTTATGCCGTGGTGGGGGTTCACCCGACGAACGTGGACAGCGAGATCGCCGACTTTATACCGAAGCTCAAAGCCCTGGCGGCCCACCCCAAGGTGGTGGCCATCGGAGAAACCGGGTTGGATTACCACAGGCTTCCGGGCTCCGAGGAACCTCCCTCCCCGGCTATCGCTGCCCTCGGTGCAGGGTCTGCCGAATCGACCCACTCCGACCTAGTCAATGGTGCCTACAAATCCGCTCAGGCAGATGCCTTCCGCATGCAGTTGGATCTTGCAGCGGAACTGGGCCTCAATGTGGTCATCCACCAGCGCGATGCATGGACAGACACGTTGGACATCCTGGAGCCTTACACAGGAAAACTGAGAGGCGTGTTCCACTGTTTCGGAGGAACTCCGGAAATGGCGCAGGATGTTCTCAGCATGGGACATCTCGTGTCCTTTACCGGAATCATCACCTTCAAAAATGCCGGGACGGTCCGCGAGACCGCCGCGTCGCTCGCCACGGGAACATTCATGGTGGAAACGGACTGCCCCTACCTCGCGCCGGCACCCCACCGCGGAAAACGCTGCGAGCCATGGCACACGGCGCTTGTTGCAGAAAAACTTGCCGAGGTCCGAAATCAGGACCTCAACTCGCTCATCGCGGAAACCACCGCCACCGCCAAGAGCTTTTTTGCGTTTTCCAGAAGCGCATGAATTCCAGCGGCAAAAAAATTGCCATCGTTGGATCGGGAGCGGTGGGCCTATATTATGGAGGACATCTGGCTTCTTCGGGACTCAATGTGCATTTTCTCATGCGCTCCGGTTATCAGATGGCAGTGGAAAAGGGCCTGCACATCACGAGCACCGAACACACGGAAATTGCCCTGCCCCACATTTCTGCGCATGCAGAAACGGAGAGCATCGGCCCCTGCGATCTGGTCGTGATCTGCATCAAAGCCTTTTCGAATCCTGAGCTGCCCGCACTTCTCGCCCCACTGATCAAAGAGAGCACACTCCTGCTCACCATGCAGAACGGGCTTGGGAATGAGGAATTTCTTGCAGACCACTGGGGCGCACACCGGGTTCTTGGCGGAGTTTGCTTTGTCTGCCTCACCCGCACAGACAGTGTCACCGTGCATCATCAGGGTCATGGCAAACTCTCTCTTGGAGAATTCGGGGGCGGGTCCGCAGGCGCGGCCTCCATGATTTCCGAGCTTTTTCAGAACGCAGGAATTGAGGCCTATACCACCCCCAATCTGTTGTGCGAACGCTGGCGCAAGCTGGTTTGGAATGTGCCATTCAATGGACTGGCCGTTGCAGAGGGCGGAATCACAGTGGATCAAATTCTTGCAGACCCCCGCCGGCTTGCTTTGGTTCGGCAACTCATGGAGGAAGTGATTGCCGTGGCCCATGCCGAGGGATGCGAAATTGGTCATGGTTTCGCCGAAGCAAATATTGAAAGCACAAAATCCATGGGAGCCTATCAGCCATCAACTCTTGTGGATTGGCTGGCAGGCAACATGCTGGAGATTGAGCCGATCTGGGGCGTCCCCCTTCGCCGGGCCGCAGCCGCGGGGGTTCCCGTTCCCGCCTTGCAATCCCTCTACGCCAGCCTGATAGGCCTGAAAACCAGGACATGACCAACGCCGAGAAACTCCTCCTCGATTTTGGTGCAAAAACGGGTTTGATCCTCGGCTCGGGCCTGGCTCCCCTGGCCGCTCAATTCGATTGTCACTTCGAATTGCCCTACGATGAACTTCCAGGTTTCCCAAAACCAAAAGTGTCGGGTCATGCCGGTCACTTCGTGGGTGCCGAATGCCATGGCACCAAACTTCTTGTCGGGGTCGGACGGGTTCATCTCTACGAAGGATGGGAGGTCCGTCAGGTGGTTCGCGGCATTCATGCGATGCATTCCGCGGGAATCCGTCACCTCATTTTAACCAATGCGGCAGGTGCCGTGAATCCAGGCGTTCCTCCGGGCTCATGGATGATGATCCGCGATCATATCAACCTCACGGGTCATTCTCCGCTGCGGGGGTCGAGTCAGTTTGTTGACATGACGGAAGTGTATTCCCGGCGGATGAGGACGGAGTTTCAACTTCGCGCTCGGGAACTCGGATGGAATTTGCCGGAGGGGGTTTACGCGGCGATGCCCGGACCGCAATACGAAACCCCGGCAGAAATCAACATGCTCCGTGTGCTCGGAGCGGATGCCGTCGGCATGTCCACCGTGCCAGAAGCGATCCAAGCACGCGCACTCGGGCTGGAACTTGCCGCCTTTTCCTGCATCACCAACCTCGCGGCCGGCCTCTCCAAGCAGCCTCTCAATCACAAGGACGTGCTGACCACAGGCAACGAATCGACAGGCGTTTTTGCAAAGCTCCTGCATGCCGCCATTCCAAATTTGGGTGCCACTCAGGGATAAACCTAAAAACCGAGTTGGAACCACGGATTTCACGGATAAACACGGATTACCAATGCCTTATGAAAACGGAGTCCTTCGACCAACATCTCAGTTAACCTAACTTCCCCCTAATTTTTTTATAAGTCGTTGAAAATCAATGAATATGCCCAAAAATGTAGCAAGTAATAAGTAAATTATTATCGTAATATATATTGACTAAACGACTTTTACC
>JBGSVX010000168.1:0-6241 GCA_041752795.1 Terrimicrobiaceae bacterium | reverse complement strand
CGAGCCCAGCGCCCCGAAGAATTTGACGTTCCAAGTTCTCGATCCTCCTCGGCTCCAAATATCCACTCAGGCCGGTGATGTTTTACTCTCCTTCAAAAGCCGCAACCTTTTAAACTACGATCTTCAGAGTTCCACGACACTGGCTCCTGGCAGTTGGGCAACGGTGGAGGGGGTTGACCCGATTTCGGGAAATGGCACGGTGTTCGAAATCCAGGATCCTCTCAATGGCCGCCCCAAGGTCTTTTATCGACTTGTCGAATACCGGTAACTCTCAATGAAAAAATCAGAGGCCCGAATGATTCAGCGCGCTGAGATTTGGCCAGCGGTGGGAGTTTTTGATGGCGGAGGTGATGAAGTGTTTTGCGAGGGCGACGCTTTCGCGGAGCGAGTGGCCGGTGGCGATATTTGCGGTGATGGCGGAGGAGTAAGTGCAGCCCGTGCCGTGAGTGGAGACGTCCGGGATGAAGTCTGCTTCGAAGCGGTCGATGCCGTCTTTGCTGATGAGAATATCCACGGCTTTGCGACCTTTTAAGTGGCCTCCTTTGAGGAGCAGGGCGCAGCCAAAATCTTGAGACAAGCGGAGGCCTGCTTGGGTCATTGACTGAATGGATGAGATGCGTTCGCCGGCCAGCAGGGAGAGTTCGTCGAGGTTGGGGGTGAGGAGGGTTGCGATGGGGAAAAGGAATTTTTTGTATGCGGCAACGGCTGTTGGTTTGAGCAGGGCATCTCCGCTGCTGGCAACCATCACCGGATCCACAACCAGAGGGATCGCCCGATCACGGAGAGTAGCCGCCACAGCTTTCACAATTCCGGCGGAAAAAAGCATGCCGGTTTTGGCGGAGCGGATCGGGAACCCCTCGAAAAGGATTTCGATCTGACTCCGCACCAAGGCGGCTTGCACGGCTTGAATGCCGGCAACCTTGCCGGGGATTTCTGAGACCACGCACGTGACAGCGGTGAGTCCGTAGCAGCCAAGGGATGTGAATGTTTTGAGGTCTGCCTGAATGCCGGCTCCGGCACTGTTGTCAGAGCCAGCAATAGAAAGGGCGACCGGAGGAGGTGTCATTTGGAGGAGTGGCATCGGCATCCTGCCGATGGGGTATCAAGGATCATTGGCTGGTCGAAGAGTCGCCGCGGTGGCAAGCCAATGCCACTTTAGCCTATCGGCTTTGGTTCCGGATAAGCAGAAGATAGACGAGGTTTGCGAGAGCTGCCACAAAAGCGGCCACATAAGTCAACGCAGCCGCATTCAGAACTTTGTTGACGCCATTGGCCTCGTCTCCGGCCCGGACCATTCCCATTTGTTGAAGGATGATTTTTGCGCGACGGGAGGCATCGAACTCAACGGGGAGGGTGATCAATTGGAACAGGGTGAGCACCAAATAACAAATGACACCGACGGTCAGCAGGTGGGTCATATGAAAAAAGATGCCGCCCATCACCACGAAGGGAAGAATTTGGGAAGCAAACTGGGTCATGGGCACAACCGCCATCCGCCATTTGAGGGGACCGTAGCTTTTTGCATCCTGGATCGCATGACCGCATTCGTGGGCGGCGATGCCAAGCGCTGCGACGGATGGGGTGCGGTAAACCGGGGAGGACAGGCAAAGCCGTTTGTGCGAGGGGTCGTAGTGATCTCCGAGCATGTCGTTGATTTCCAGGACTTCGACGTCATTGATATTGGCGGCGCGCAGGATTTCGCGGGCGGCTTGTGCCCCGGTAATTCCCGAGGTGGCGGCAATTTTGCTCCATTTGTTAAAGGCACTCTTCACGCGGGACTGAGCCCAGAGGCCAATAATCATCGGAACGACTAGCAGTAAAATGAGGTACATGTTCATAATGCCGCAGAAGATATCCTGAAGTTTCAAATTTTCAACCGCGGCCCAAAAAAATCCAGAAGCTTGCCGAAATGCCGGGAAGGCCCTTACACATGGAATGTGCTGTCTTTTTCAACGTGTTGGAATTCCTGTCGCCACAAATCCGGTGAGGCGCTGGCCGAAGAAATTCTTGAAATGGGATTCCTCCGCATCGAACTCGGGCACGGTCTCCAGGCTCCCATGGTGGCCGATCTTCTCAAGGCCCGGGAAAAATTGGGGTTTCAGGTTTCCAGCGTGCATTGTTTTTGTCCACTGCCTCCGGAGGTGATGGCCGACAATCCCGATTGTTACGAATTCACGTCACACCGGGCCGAGGACCGGCGGCGCGCTGTGCGCCTGGCTATTCAAACCATCGACATGGCCGAGCGATTCGGCGCCGGGGTGGTTGTTGTGCACGCCGGACGAGTTCGAACCCTACAGGTCACCAATCAGCTCAGGGAGCTTGCCCGCAGTGGACACTTGCTCGACAAAAAATACGGCAGCGCAAAAATCCAAGCCGTTCGACGCAGGGAGGCGGTGAGCGAAACCTATCTCCAGCGGTCTCTCGAATGTCTCGTGGAGATTGCCGACCATGCGGCCAAGATGGGGGTCCGTCTGGGAATTGAAAACCGGGAAGACTACGAGGCCGTTCCCTCCGAGCGGGAAATGGAAAATTTGCTGCATCGCCTGGAGGCTTCGAATGTCGGGTATTGGCACGATTTCGGGCATGCCCAGATCAAAGACCATCTCGGTCTCTTGTCGCATGACCAGTGGTTGGACCGCATCGGGCAGAGGGCCTTCGGATGTCATGTCCATGATGTCAAATGGCCGTTCAACGACCATCAGGCTCCTTTTACCGGGGTGATTCCTTTCGAAAAACTGATGTCCAAGCTTCCCAAACGCGCGGAATTCGTCTTTGAAATGAGCCCTCGCGTTTCCAAGGAGGACATCCTTGCCGCCAGAAACCGCTGGCAATCCCTTTTCCCACAATGAAAAAAATCCTGCTCACCGCCCTGCAAGTCTGTGTCACCCTGTTTCTGCTTTGGTGGATTTTTCGAGACCCCGTCAAGAATCGCGCGATGGGGGAGGCTCTGCGTCATGCCAACTGGTTTTGGCTGGCTGGAGGCATTGCCTCGGTTGGTGTGGCCTGTCTGCTGCAAACCCAGCGGTGGAGCGTGTTGTTGAAGGTGCAGGGAATATCTCTCGGGTGGTTGCGCACGTTCCGTGTTTATATGGTCGGGATGTTTTTCAATTTGTTCCTGCTGGGAGCAACCGGGGGCGACGTTATCAAGATTTATTATGCCATGAGAGAAACGGCCTCCCGGAAGGGCGCGGCATTTTTGAGTGTATTGGTGGATCGGATGATGGGGTTGTTGGGATTGGTTTTTGTGGCGGTGATTGTGGTGGCGATGCGATGGACGGCACTTTCCGAGAAGGCTCCGCTGGAATTGGGATCCCTTGTTTTGATCATGGGTGGGATGCTGGCAGCTGTGGTATTTGGATTTTTTGTCGATCGATTCAATTTGTCCGACAAGCTGCCCAAAAGCCTTCCCATGCATGGAAAGATCGTGGAATTCGCAAGTGCCTTTTCCACCTATGCCCGCAATGGCAGGGCACTTGCCGCAACATTCGGCCTGTCCATCTCCGCCCACCTCTTCAATTTCCTGGCCTTTTACTGTGCGGCGAGGGCACTCCATGAATTTTCTGGCCCAACCGGCGTGCTCGACAGCTTTTGTGTGATGCCAATCATCATGGCAATCACCGCCCTGCCAATCAGTCTGTCTGGTGTGGGAGTCAGAGAAGCGCTTTTTGAAAAACTTTTTGGTGTCTTGTTTGGCACCCCGCAGGCTGTGGCTGTCATGATTTCTGTTGCGGGATTTCTCATGATTGTTTTCTGGGGTTTGGTCGGTGGGGTGATTTATTTATTCTATCGCCCGACTGGTGGACTCCATTTGAAAGAAATGGAAAAAGAAGTTGGGGATGTGGAGAACGAGATCGAGAACCCGCGTTGATGGCTTTTTGTCGTCCCAGGATCTTGGTAAATTTTGCCGTCACTGCGGATGGCAAGGTTTCCACAAGGTGCTTCACTCCCACGGGATTCACGAGCGCTGCTGACAAAGATCGCCTGCGAAAAATCCGCTCCCTCGGTGACGGTTTGCTCGTCGGTGCCAAAACGGTCGCCGCTGATTCCATGTCCATGGGGCTTTCGGATCCGGGGTTGCAGGCCGGGAGAAGAGCGCGGGGTCAGACCGCTGAACCGGTGAGGGTTCTCCTGACAAATTCCGGACAGCTCGATTTTCGCTGGAACGTATTTCAAAATTCCCGGTCGCCGCTAATCATTTTTTCAACGCATTGCATGCCGGCCAAAATCCGGAATCGCGTGCCCGGTTTTTGTGATTTGTGGATGTTTGATGCATTGGAGGTTCCCCTGATACCGGCTCTCGATATTTTGAAAAGGGAATATCATTTGAACTCGGTGGTCTGTGAGGGTGGCCCCAGGGTTTTTGCTGCGCTTCTAAAAATTGGGGCGGTGGATGAGCTCTACCTCACTCATGCTCCCCGCGTCTTTGGCGGGCGCCTTGCACCGACCCTTTCCGGGCTGCCTTCAGAGTTCTTTTCTTCGCCTGTTGCGTTCCGAATAAAAGAGGCAAAACAAATTCGTTGCGAATTCCATACACATTTCGTTGCGCAACGATAAACTTTCCGCTATAAAAATCTTACACCACAGGGGTTTGACTCTATTGACAATCATGAAAAATTTTGTGAATAACTATAGACCCCGCAAGTAATTCTCCCAGTTGCCTTAACCACACATACCATGCCAGAGCCCAAAAAGGAAACCGTCAGGATCGTTCTGCCGCCACGCAGGGACGGTCAGCCCCTCGGTGGCACTCCTCGCGAAACAGCCATGATCAATCTGCCGCCGCGGCCGGTTCCGAAGCCAGCGGCCCCGGTTGCATCTGCGCCCGCGCCGATGCCCCCGGCTCCTCCAGCACCCGTGGTTGCGCCTCCGACCCCGATGTCGGTGACTCCTCCTCCCGCTCCTTCGGTGCCTCCGATTGCTCCACAGCCTGCTGTTCCCAAGACAACACCAATTTCTGTTGCACCTCCGGTTCCCGGAGCCATCAAGCCACCGGTTGCTCCTGCGGCGGCGGTTGTGCCACCACCTTCGGTTCCTAGGCCTCCGGCTCCCTCCATCGCGCCAGCCCCGCTTTCACCGCCATCCCCGTCGGCCACGGCTGTTGTTCCTTCTGCCGCCGCCGTGCCATCTTCGGTCAAACCGCCGGTTCCTCCGCCTGCGGGAATTCCCAAGGCTCCAATGAGTTCGATGCCGTCAGCCCCTTCTGTACCAACGCCGACTGCTCCGAAGCCTCCGGTCGCCTCAGTGCCTTCTACTCCCGTGGCACCTCCCAGTGCTCCGAGGCCACCAGTTGCCGTCGCACCGAGTGTGCCAGCGCCGAGCATGCCAAAACCTCCCTCTGCTGCGCCAGTGCTTCCTCCGAGTGTGCCAAAGCCGCCATCTGCTATTGCCCCGAGCGTCCCAATGGTTGTGCCAACGGTTACGCCACCAGTTTCGCCTGTTTCCTCCGTTGCACCTGTGGTGCCGAAACCTCCATCTGCCGGCCCGACAATGCCTCCAGCACCGCCATCGGTTCCAAAACCTCCAGGAGCACCCGTGGCACCTTCCGCTCCTCCAGTTGCTCCGGCAGCACCTCCGGTTGCGCCAAAGCCACCGTCTGCCGGGCCTCCGGCTCCTCCCGTTGTGCCTGCGGCCCCCCATGTCGCACCAGTGGCACCAAAGCCTCCTATCTCGACATCCACGCCGTCAATCACGCCAGCTCCCATGTCTGCGGCAAGCAAAAAGGAAACCGCTCGGGTCATTCCGGCTCCATCCGGATCCAAATCGTCGCTTCCTCAGGCCACCGTGCAAATGCAGAAAAAGCCGGAACCTCCTTCCGGTTCCAAATCGGTCAGTGCATCTGCAATCAGTGTGGCATCCCAACCCGTTCCAGCAGCCCAAGGCGGTGGAGAAGTCAGCCCGGTCATCGGCGCCATTGCTCTGGTGATTTCCTTGGTTGCTCTGGCCATTCAAGTTTGGACTTGGTTGGCGGGAAGCTAATCTTCTCCCTCCCACGGCCAAAATTCAAGACTCACAAAATCAACAAGCCCGCACCATCACATGGTGCGGGCTTTTGTTTTTCTGGCATCTCGCTGAACTGCGAATGAATCGAGGTCTGGTTTTTGCGTTTCTTAATTTGTGACAGAAACCGGAGTGCCGCCGGGGGCATTAGCCTAACTTCCCCCTAATTTTTTTATAAGTCGTTGAAAATCAATGAATATGCCCAAAAATGTAGCAAGTAATAAGTAAATTATTATCGTAATAT
>JBGSVX010000167.1:0-2896 GCA_041752795.1 Terrimicrobiaceae bacterium | reverse complement strand
AAAAAAATTAGGGGGAAGTTAGGCTAAATGTCGGAACATCCAAAGGGGTCAGGCCTGACCCCATCGGCTGTTGTGAGCACCGGGGAATTCCGGGGCGCAGAGTGGCAAGGTGCCCTGAAAAATCGGCTCGTAAATTCACCCGACGAGAAAGTCGCGCGCATTTTCCGGTGTGATGATATCGGCTGTGGCCTGCGGGTAGGTTTCAAGAAATAACTTCGGCACGCGCCGCTTGCCCGACGAGGGATTCCATTTGAACTCGAACGCGGAGAGCCTGGCACCGTCAGTTGTTTCCTCGATGAGATCAATCTCCTGCTGGTCGTAAGTGCGCCAGAACCACTGCCTCGCTGCCACGCCCTCGCCGGCCAGACTTTTGCGCCGCTCGCTCACCAGATAGTTCTCCCACAACTTTCCGAGATCATCCCTCAGCGCGGGGGGCTGAAAGGCGTCCAACAGGGCATTGCGCATCCCGGGGTCGGTAAAATAGATCTTCCGCGACTTCGCCACCTCTTTGCGCAGATTCCGACTGAAGCCCCCGAGACGGAAAATGACGAAGGCGTCCTCCAGCAGACCGAGATAGCGGTCCACCGTTTTCACATCCAAGCGCACCGCCCCGGCCAACTCGGGGAGGGAAACCTCGGAGCCGATCTGAAAGGCGATCATCCTTAGGAGATCTTGCAGCCGGTCGCGGTTCACGTTGACTTGGGCAAAGATGTCCTTGAGTAGATAATCCGCCGCGAGCTGGCGTAGCGCGGCGCGCTTTTTCTCCGGCGACCCGGCCAGGACGACTTCCGGATAGCCGCCATAGATCATTCCCTTCTCCAGGAATTGCCGCAGGGTCGTTGCCGTCGGCTGCATCTCGGTCAGAGACAGCGGAAACAGATCGAACACGACCTGCCTCCCGGTCAGCGGTTCGCCGGTCTTATGCCGCAGATCAAAAGACGCCGACCCGCTCGCCGCCACCCGCAGGCGGGTGAATTCGTCATGGAGCAGCTTGAGCACGCGGCCGATCTCCGGGATGTTCTGGGCCTCGTCAATGAAGAGGTAATCCAGATGGCCTGCCAGCCGCTGCAAAGCCGCCCGCTGCGGCACCAACAGTGCCCGGTCGTCCGCAAAATCTCCGTTCAGGAACACACGCTCCCCCTTCAGTTCATCGAAGACCCCTCGTAGAAGGGTGGTCTTGCCAACCTGACGGGGCCCGAAAAGGCACACGACCTTGCGCGGCTCGCCTTGGCCTAAGGCCGCTAAAACCCGGGACTGCATAAATCGCGGTATCACGTTCCTGTAATTAACGTAAAAATAAGGAGTGTCAAAACTGAAATTCACCTTGATTTCCCCGCCAAGGGAGGCGAGAGACTTTCTGAAATCTTTTAGTGAGAACTTATTCGATCCGTCCCGGCAGTGAAACTTCGTAAAGGCGTTCGCCGCCTTCTCCGCAACCTTCCAAGGGTTCCAAGCTCAGAGACTGATATGCCGCTTCCAGGGCTCTCGGGTCACTGCGGAGGTCAGGATACATGGATTTCAAGCGCTCTTTGACCCAGCGTTTGGCCATCTGACGGTCCACCGGGTGAAGTGGTGGTTCGCCCTGCAATTTCTGACGGATGAGTTCAAAAATATTCACAGGGTCAGAAAGTTGCGAAGGATGTTTTTGCCTTCGAGGGTCAGGATCGATTCCGGGTGAAACTGCACGCCGTGGACAGGAAACTCTTTGTGTACGAGGCCCATGATTTCACCTTCTTCAGTTTCGGCAGTAATACGAAGGCAATCGGGAAGCGTGGCGCGTTTGACGAGCAGGGAGTGGTAGCGTGTGGCCTCAAAGGGATTTGGCAAACCCGCAAAGACACTGGTGCCTGTGTGAAGGATCGGGGACGTTTTTCCATGCATGAGCCGGTCGGCCCGCACGACGTCTCCGCCATAGACCGCACCGATGCTTTGATGACCCAAACACACCCCGAGGATCGGTAGGCGCGGACCAAATTCCCGGATCACGTCACAACTGATTCCCGCTTCATTCGGAGTGCATGGACCCGGCGAAACACAGATGCGCGAGGGTTTCATTGCCTCAATTTCAGCAATGGTGATTTCATCATTGCGGCGAACAAGCGGCTCCGCCCCCAGTTCACCAAAATATTGAACGAGGTTGTAGGTAAAAGAATCGTAGTTATCGATGACGAGGAGCATGGTGGTTCGATGTGGCATCGGCATCCTGCCGATGCTCCCTTGGTTCCGGGTCGCAGCGCAGGAGCGTGGACGCACATGCACCGGTTTTCATGTTTCGGAAGAACATTGGCCCGTGTTTGGTGCGGAGTCAATTTGTGATGCGTGTGCAATGGCCCGCATGGCGGCCATTGCTTTGTTCACGCTCTCCTGGTATTCGCCCTCGGGCGTGGAATCCGCAACAACCCCTCCCCCGGCCTGCACATAGGCCTTGCGGTCTTTCAGCAACACCGTGCGCAGTGCGATGCAGGAATCCAAATTTCCATCGAACCCGAAATAGCCAACTGCTCCCGCATACGTGCAGCGCTTACTGGTTTCGAGCTCATTGATGATTTGCATGGCCCGCACCTTGGGTGACCCCGAAACCGTCCCCGCAGGAAATGTGGCCCGCATGACATCATAGGCGGTCCGCCCACCATCCATCTCCCCCGAGACATGCGAAACAATATGCATCACATGACTATACCGCTCGATGGTCATAAAATCGCTCACTTGCACCGAACCGTATTTGGCAATGCGTCCGACATCATTTCGCGCAAGGTCCACGAGCATGAGGTGTTCGGCACGTTCTTTGGGATCGCTGATCAGGTCCGCAGCATTGGCATCGTCCTCAGCCGGCGTGGTTCCGCGCTTGCGGGTGCCGGCAATCGGCCGGATCTCGACATGCTCTCCGGTCAGCCGG
>JBGSVX010000166.1:0-2331 GCA_041752795.1 Terrimicrobiaceae bacterium | reverse complement strand
GGCAAGGGACATTTGCCGGAAAGCGCTGGAGATGGATGAGACACTTGCGGTGCTTCAGGGAGAGCAGGGAATCCGCAAGGCCATTGAAAACTTTTTGTTTGTGAGTCTGCTTTTGGAATCATCTCCGGAGCGGGCCAGGGTGCTTGCCAGAGAGTGGGTCGCACAGGGTGCGAGGAAAGAAGAACTCACCATGGCCGCATCAAAGGCCGCAAATTCAGGCCAGCATGGGATTGCCCGGATTCTTTATGAGCAGGCATTTTTTCTGAACCCTGGCGATCCGGGCATCTGGACGCAGTTGCTGGCCAATAGAAACATCGAGGAGGCACGATCCGACCAACCTGCCGCATGGTTTCTGAATGCGAAGCCTGACGAACGCTCAAAAATCCTCGAACCATCGCTGATTCAATTGGTTAATGCCCTCATATCAGAAGAACATTACGAGCAGGCGCTGCAAATTTTGGACTCGTTGAACAAGGAAAAGATTTCTGGTTGGAGAGCTCTGGCGAGGAACAAAATTGCATGGAAGCAGGGTGATTCTTCGCTCGCGGCCTCGCTGCTTCAATCAATTCCGAAGGAGGCCGCCTTTGCCAAAGAGGCAGGAAATCTCCTCACAGAAATCGAGCAACCAAAATCCTCCTTGCCGCCTCAGACCGCACCAAAGCGTCCAACCTCCCCTTCTGGAATTCTCCGGGATGCCATCGCCGCCAAGGACGAAGACAAAATCCAAGCCCTCCTCACACTGATTCTGCAAGAGGATTCCCCCGCTCAACCAAACCTTGCCTCCACGGTCAAAATCCTCATGGAGTCCGGGCGCCATTCTGATGCCTTGCGAATATTTGAGGTCATGGACCGGAATGGCATCGCAGACCACGCTCTGGCGCTGGCCTTTGCCGAGGCACTCTGGAAGTCCGGGCGCCGGGCGGAGGGCCTTGAAATTGCAGGGGCCTACGAGCAGATCGCAAGAGTGGACCCTGCGCTGAATGTTTCCCTCGCCGCATTTTTCCTTGCCGTGGACCGCCCGGATGCCGCCATCCGTCATATGAACGCCTGCTCACACATTTTGCCAATATCCAAAAAGTGTGCGCCGCTCAGATCCTCAGCAGCTGACCTGTTGATTTCAAGGAATCGCATAGAGGAAACGGGCGTGCAATTGAGCCTCGCCGCAAAGCATCCGGGAGCGATTTCCCCACCCCATCTAGTCCGGTATTTCGAACAATCCGGCACCTTTGCTTCGATGTCACCGACTGAAAATCCTTTGGGTCTGAACGGTTCGGATTTACGCGCTTTCAAAAGAGAGGCAGTATGCCACGCAATCAGCTCCGGACATCATGACCGTGCCCTGCAATGGCTTGGGTCAGACCCATTTCTTGCCTGCTCGGATGATGGCTTGGCGCTCATGGAATTGATCACCGATGCACCACCAGCGGACCTCAAAGCTCATTGGGAAAACCTTGGAAAATCCCCGCGCCATGCCGCCCGTCATGCCGCAGAACAGGCTCTCGCTTCGGGGAGATCAGGAAACCCCCGATAACGAAGGCCGATTTTTCTCAGCGTGGTTTTGATGACAATTCCCTGCGAAATCGAAGGATCGCGGACTTTCAGCCCGGTTCCCGGGGTACAACATGACCCATCTCTGGCGGACTGGGCTGTGGAATATTGCGCCGTTGGCGCATTGGAAAATGGCCAAACCCCAGGCACCCCTCTCAGGGTTGGCTTCCCTGTCTGTAACAATCTATTTGCGTGGGGCTTTGCACGATGATCTGAGGACATCCGTGATATCCGGAAAGTTTTCCGTGGACTCGAACGTTTTTGGCAACGAGGGCCTGCAGGCGATCCATCGCAAATTGCTGATGTCCGCCGCCCAGATCGAGCACAATGGAAAAATCGAGGTGATCCAGGCCTTCCAAATTGAGGAACCGGAACGTGCCGTGGACATTCTCCCAGACTTTGGCAACAACTCCTTCAACCACGATGGCTTTGCCCATCAGCATTTCCAGTTTCTTTCGGTCGGAAGGATTCACCGGTTCACAAACCGAAAGCAGCGTGGACTCCCCTTTGCTTGGAATCGCCGCGTGGTCCAGTCCCACCGAGCCCGGGGTGCTGTCAACCGCTACGGACGAATCGTCCGCAGATATTTTTACGTCAGCGTTTCCGCGATTCGAACGCGAATCCGGCAGGGCAGAGATCAAGGACTTGAGTGCAGCTTCCGCATTCAGTGGACGGGATTCCGGCTTGCGGGCCATCAGAGTTTCCACCCAGGAACACAGCGTGGGCGGAAGGTCAGGGCGCTTTTCCGTCAAAGGAACAAACGTGTGGGAAAGGTGCGAATTC
>JBGSVX010000165.1:0-4449 GCA_041752795.1 Terrimicrobiaceae bacterium | reverse complement strand
GCACGAGTCGCCCGCCGAACCTCTCACATTTACCGTTCACTGCAAACAAGTGCCCATCGAACTGGCGACCGGTGACTATGTGTTTTTCTGTTTTGGGTCTGACAACAGCCAGGGTGCGCCTACAGAGTGGGTTCGTGGAATCCGTGCTCTTGGTTCCATCGTGAGCAAGACTGGTGGTCCCGGATATAATGACCCATGGCATGTCTCGGTTGAGATAAAAGTCGTTCTCCCTCAATCGGTCGTTCGTAGAGACCTTCTCGCGCACGCTCCCACTGCGTATTACTGGTGCTCAGGCATTCCGACTATTGGCATCGAGGCGAACAGCCAGCAGACGGTGCAGATGATTAAAGTAGGGGAGTCCGACCAAAATGTTGCAGCTCTCGCCTATTCACTTGCCGCCCACTCTCCGGTCTTCAAGTCCGATACAATAGATAAGTATCCCGACCTTAAAGCCCTCTTTGAATATCAACCGCCGTCACCTCTTGCTCCACCACCGTCGGTGTCGGATGGGGCAGACGCTACCGAAAGTCACGACGGGACACTCGCAAAACTCGTCGAGCGACTTGAATCCGATGCCAAGCAATCTCGCCTGCATGTTGACCCCGCCGTCGCGCTCCGATTTGCTTCCAGCCTATTGTCAAAAAGATTTCTGATAGCGACAGGCTTGGCCGGTTCAGGAAAAACAAAGCTCGCTCAGGCTTTTGCACGCTGGCTTTCCGTGACCGGTGGCTGCTATGAATTGGTTTCCGTGGGTGCTGACTGGACCGGCAATGAAAACATCTTGGGCTACCCCAACGGTTTAGACAAGGATACCTACGTTTCGAAGCCCGCGCTTGATCTTGTTCTTCATGCAATAGGCACGCCACTCGCCCCGCACTTCCTCATCCTTGACGAGATGAACCTTTCGCATGTCGAGCGGTATTTCGCTGATATACTGTCCGCCATCGAGTCGGAGGAAAAGATTCAACTTTATGACGGCTCCGCCCGCAATGCTGGTGGAAAACCGATGCCTGGCAGTGTAGAGCTTCCAAAGAATCTGTTCATCATCGGCACAGTAAACGTGGACGAGACGACCTACATGTTTTCGCCTAAGGTGCTGGATCGAGCAAATGTCATTGAATTCCGTATGGAGGCTGGCGAGTTGGAAGGGTTTCTCAATGATCTGGCGAAGCCGGACTTCTCCAAACCGGACTTGTCCAAGCTGGATGGCAAAGGGCACGAGGCGGGGTTTAGTAAATCCTTCGTGGATGCGGCCCAGAGTTCTGTGTTCGTTCCCAGTGAGACGAAGTCGGCTTACGCTGCCGAGATGCAGGTCTTCTTCAAAGCGCTTCAAGAGCACGGCGCAGAATTCGGCTATCGCACGGCCTACGAGACGGCACGGTTCATTCATTTCTATAAACTCCTCGGCAATCATTCCGATGCTGACACCAAATGGTTCTCTGGCGCATTCGACTGTGTCGTGGTGCAGAAGTTTCTTCCGAAGCTGCATGGGTCGGAATCCAAATTGCGCGGGTTGCTCTGGGCACTCGCCCACTTGTGTTCGGAAAGCCGGGAGTGGGAGGAGGACGAGACAAAGCGTGCGGAGCAGGTCGAAGCGCGGGCCAAGGAGGCAATCGAAAAGGGAAAGTCAAAATCATCCGAAGATTCCCCGAGCGGTATTCTGGAGAAGAAATTCGGAGGTGATCCCAAGGCCGCACCGTATCCGCTGGGTTTTGAGAAAATCGAGCGCATGTGGCGGGCGGTCAAGGCGAACGGTTTCACCAGCTTCGCGGAAAGCTAGACCAGCATATGCCGACCGATTCAAACAGCGCCACGATCGAATGCTTTGATTCGCATGGCGAGTTGGTGGCACTCGTGCGGGTGGCAGCGCTGATCAAAGACGACGAGCCAGCCGAGACTGGCGACATGCCGCCGCCCTTGCTCGTCACCGAGCCCGATGAGGCCACGCGGGAGGGGATTTCGCCTGTCCAGTTGCGCGAAGGATGCCGCTACCTTTACTGGATCCTGACTCCGGACGGGAAGACAGCGGTTGGCTGGGAATTCGAAAAAAGCCCGCTTATTTCGAAATACAAAAATGCCAACTGGCTGGAGACCCGGAGTTCGGCTGGGCATCTCACTTTGCGCATTCTTGATTCGGAGAGAATGCGGGTGGCGACCGGATCAGCGGAAATTCAGTCCGTGAAACTGAACTACCGCGAGGAATACCGGGGCATGATCTGCGGGCTGGCGAGAGAGATGCGGGAATACCTCTACGAGTTGGGTGCTGCCACGGAAATGCCGCTTGTTTCCGAATGGTCCGACGAACCGCCCGCACTCCAACAGCAGGTGGAATTTCTACGGGAAACCCTGGCTGGGGACGGATTCTGGAATGCACTGGAACAAGTCCAAAGGCAACCACATGAACAGCTGGAAAACGAGATGACGAGCCGTCCGATCCACCAAGCCGCACGGGTTTCACGGCATTTCCACGCACAACTAAACTCTGGCGGAGCGAGGGTTAACCTGCCGGAAGAAATGGAACTTTATGCCACGATGCGGGCTGCGGGAATCGAGTCTCCTAGCCTGCCCGCAACAATCTCAGCATCAAGCCGCCGCCGGACGGTTGACACGGCGGAGAACCGCTTCGTGAAGCACGCGCTCCGCGATTTTTCCGCATTCCTGGACCATGCGGAGGAAACCTTGGCCGAAGCCGGCAACGGATACGAAGCGGTGCTGAGGGATATCCACTATCTCCGAGGCTTGGTCGCTCAGCGGCTATCATCGGGATTCTTCCGCTCGCTGGGCGAGCCGCGCATGCTGCCATTGGGAAGTCCCGTGCTCCAGCGGAAGGCCGGGTATCGCGAGGTGCTGCAGACGTGGCTGCACTTCAAGTTGTCCTCCCGCGTGAAGTGGGAGGGTGCCCCCGATGTGCTGGGCGGGCAGGGGACGGAATTTCATGCCGGGAAAAGGGACATGCCAGCGCTCTACGAGGCATGGTTGTTTTTCCAACTCCTGAACCTCTTCTGCAAAAAGTTCGATGTCGGCGTTCCGGACAAGCAGAAACTCGTCAATGAAAAGGATCTCTCGATCACACTTAAGCAGGGCAGGCATGCGTGCTTTGCCGGCAAGATGCACAAGGGGATTCGCCGTCTGAACGGGGAGTTTCACTACAACAGGAGCTTCAATCACAGCGACGATCATGCAAAGGCCGGTTCGTGGACACGTATTCTCCGACCCGATTACACGATGACATTCTGGCCGGGAGATCTGACTATTGAGGAGGCTGAGCAGCGGGAGCTGGCAGTGCATATCCACTTTGATGCGAAATACAAAGTTCACAGCGTGGATCGTTTGTTTGGCCGGGAGGACTTTGGCGAAAACGGAGATGATCCAACCGACTTGGAGGCGGAGAAACGAGAGCAGCGGGATGGAAATTACAAGCGGGCTGACCTGCTCAAAATGCATGCCTACCGTGATGCGATCCGGCGATCCGAGGGTGCGTATGTCATCTATCCCGGCGTCATCACGAACGAGAAGACGGACAACCGGCGGTGGGAGGGATTTCACGAGCTGTTGCCCGGCCTGGGGGCGTTCGCTGTTCGTCCACTCGCAAACGGGGATGCGGCCGGTATGGAGTATCTCGACACGTTTCTCGACGGAGCTCTCGACCAACTGAGCAATCGCGCCTCGTATCTGGAACACCGACGTCACGGACTGTCGCGGGTCGCGAAGACCCGCGCCACCTGGGTTAATGAGATGGCCAGCCTCAAACCCGAACTCGGCATCGCCATGGAAGACCTATTTGTCGGTGACGCAGATCACCCGCTCTCCGCCCACGATGTGACGGTCCTCATCGGATGGTGCAAGAGCCCCGACCATCTGGCATGGATCGAGAGAGAGGGGATTTACAATTTTCGGGCCGGTGCGGACGAGCGGGGATCTTTGCCAAACATTGAGCCCAAGTTTGCCGATGCGAGGCTGATTGCCCTTATAGACGATACCGGACCGAAATCCGGACTTCTGAAAGTGAAAGTGAGGGGCGTGGAAATCTGGACGAAAAAACAACTGAATGACAGCCACTATCCATCTGCGTCGCACAACCTTTACGCGGTCTTTCGAGTCGGGTCGGCAACACCATTTTCCATGTGGACGTGGGATATGGAAAAACTGTGCTCTTTGCGTCCCCAACTGAAAGACCCAACAAAAAAAGGTGAACCTGTGGCGATGACACTTGCCGAACTGATGACAACGGCAATGCCAGCACACAAGGGCGGGGCTTACGAGCCAAAGCGAAGGCAGGGATTGAAGTCTACATTAAAGCCAAACGCCCCGGGGTGATGTCGCCCGCCAGCTCGAATAGATTCTCGAGCTTGCGCGACGCTGGTGGTTGGACCATGATCCCGCGCACTTTTTTGATGACTCATAAGAATCGACTTTTCAACCTGCTGATTGGAGTTGTTTTTGCTGCGG
>JBGSVX010000164.1:0-5433 GCA_041752795.1 Terrimicrobiaceae bacterium | reverse complement strand
AATGTCGAACTCGATTGGGCCCACGACTCGGCCTTCCGGTTTTTTCCGATTGTGCCCGACGATCTGTTGGGGTGGAGGCTGCACTTGTTTGATATGGCGACCAACAAGGCGCTCGCGCTCTCGGCCCGCATGGAAACCCGTGACTATGTGGATATGGTTGAACTCACCCGCCAATATCCCCTTGAAGCAATCGTCTGGGCCGCCTGCGGAAAAGACCCTGGTTTTAACCCGCTGTCCTTGCTGAAAATGATGATCCGCTTCGCGAGGATCGATCCTGTTGAACTCGATAAAATCAAGGCCCGCAAGCTCGATCCCTTCGCCTTGAAGGAGGAATGGATCGCCGCCTCCGATCAGGCGCGGGAGGAAATGACCCTCCTTGCAGACGAGCAACTCGACATGCCCATCGGCGTCGCGTTTGTGGATGAAAAGTGCGAGCCCGGCTGGATCCGGACAAACCCCTCCCTGCAAATCCACCACCCCTCCCTGCGCGGTTGCTGGCCGACCATGCATTAGACCGTCCCTGCCTGGACGGTCACGGGGCATTTCAAAACGAAGGATACAGCTTGCCTCCGCGGGCGATGACTGAAAGTCTTTGCCGAATTCGATGATTCGCCAAGACCACTCCACGCAACCCATTCTCTTTATCAGAGGCCAAATTGCTTAATCCATGACCTCACTGCTGACTGCCGCTCCAAGCGAACATTCGTATCTGTCTTACACGGAGAAAATGCGGCGTTTTGGTGAAGAAATTGACGCAATCCGCATCCGCGCCGAGGCGGATTTGGGGGCGAAGGATGTGATCCACATTCGCCGACTGAACACGTTCTCACGAGGGATGGAAGTGGTTGGAAGGACATTGCTTCATTTCAGTCTGGAACCGTTCACTTTTCTGGCAGGCGTCGGCGCATTGTGGATTCACAAACAATTGCAAGCGATCGAGATCGGCCACACGGTATTACACGGGGCGTATGATCACCTTCAGGAGAATGAGCAATTCCATTCGAAGAAATTCGCTTGGGACACACCGATTCCTGAGGAAGCCTGGCGGCACGGGCACAACGTCGAGCATCACCACTTCACCAATGTGGCGGGGAAGGACCCTGACATGAATTTCGGTCCGGTCCGCCTCACCGAGCAAACCCCACACAACAAGCTTCACCGTTTGCAATTCCCGTTCCTGATCGCGATTCTGGCACCGAATTTCACGTTTTTCATGAACCTGCATTTCACCGGTCTCAATGACCTGTATTTCGGAAACGGGCGGGCTGCGGAGCACCATGGGGCAACGGATCGATCGTGGAAAGCGATCAAAGCGGCCCACCTCAACGCGCTGCAGAAATTTGCGCCGTATTATTTTAAAAATTACATCTTTTTCCCGGCGCTCGCAGGACTGATGTTTTGGAATATGACCATGTTCTGGAAAGTTCTCCTCGGAAACTGGATGGCAGAGACCCTTCGGGATATTTATTGCGCGGCAACGATTTACTGCGGTCACACAGGCCAGGATGTCGCGGACTTCCCCGAGGGCACACGGGCCAATGGAAAGGGTGAGTGGTATGCGATGCAAGTCGAGGCCACGAACAACTTCGAAGTGAGTCGGCCCATCTCGATCCTCTGTGGCGGGCTTGACCGCCAGATCGAGCACCACCTGTTCCCCAAACTCCCGCCGGATCGTCTGCGGCAAATCGCCCCGGAGGTCCGGGCCGTGTGTGATGCCTATGGCGTGAGCTACCGCACCGACACGTGGTGGAGAACCCTGAAAAAGGCGCTCGTTCACATGCGGGATCTCAGCGTGTGCGAACTTGGCCGGGCGGCCGTTTGAATGACTGAACCCCGGACGGGAAGGCACCGAAGGACGGTTAATTTCAGACTGCCTTCACAGCCAACTCTCGCCGTTAAAACAATTTTAGGATGCACCATAATAGTGCGCATAAAGAGCTTATTGAGCAGGCAAGGCATTGGGCCCGCCTGCAAAAAACCACGCTGAATTCTCTTTTTCGCCAGTGGCTGGCGGACTTGGTAAAGCAGAAGGAGTCCGAGGAGCGACTAAAAGCACTGGAACTGCACATCGGCTACGCGCGGTCCGGAGGAAAATTTTCCAGGGAGGAAATGAATGCCCGCTGAAGTGTTTTTAGACACCAATATTTTGGCCAATAGCTTCGACGTTGACTCTCCATCGAAGCAACGGAAAGCGAAGGAACTTCTTACCGGTTCCAAATGGTTTGTGAGTTGGCAGGTCATTCAGGAATTCTCCTCGGCGGCACTGCACCGGTTCAAAGTCCCCTTGAAGCCTCAAGATCTGTCCGATTATCTGACTCTCAAGCTTTGGCCGCGTTGCAGAATTCTTCCCAGCGAAGTTATTTTGACAAAAGCCATCGCCATCCACGCCCGCTACGGATTCCGGTACTACGACAGTTTGGTGGTCGCCTCCGCAATTGCCGGCAGTGCCAAAACACTTTTCTCCGAAGATCTTCAGCATGGGCAGTCCATTGACTCCCTCACGATCCAGAATCCCTTTCTTTAGCGGGGTGCAATCGAGCTATTTCAGAAACAGAAATTGGAATTGAAGGCGGATCGACCAACCGTGACGTTCACTTGAGATCTCCCACGTTGGCGAGGTGAAGTTTCAGGATTCGCTCGACCTCATCGGTAGCTTCGCGCTTCACGAACATGGCGGTGTGCAGGTAAGGCACGATCTTTTCGGAAAGGGCGGCGTCCTGATGCGAGCTCCAGTAGGGCACGACGGTGTCGCTGGTTTTTTCGAGTGGAGACTTGGGTAGCCCGGCGACGCCCATGATCGCTTGGTGTTTCATGTTGGATCCAGGGGATGATGGTTTGTCAGCGCGGGTTGTTGTCCAACTCGTCCGCGTCCCAGACTACAGATGCTTCGGCCTTGGCTTCGGCAAGAATGTCGAGTGTGTCGTGTTGGGCGCACCAGTGTTCGATGTAGGGCCAGTCGAGGGATTTTCCCTGAATCTGCATGACAGCCACCGTGTCGGCAAAGTCCTTGGGTCGCTTCGCACCACGGCACCAGCGGAGTTTTTGAACGATGACATCTTCGGCCGTGGGCAATGAAACTTCCACACCCGGAAAGATGGGTTGTCGGAGTCGGCGCTCAAAGCGCATGCGGTCGTGGGCATCGTCGCTCAGGCGGAATAGCTCGATCTGAAAGAGGCTGTCCTTTACGCGGAGCAATTCGCGCTGGGTGGCGGTCACCATTTCAAAGCCCATCTGCTCCTCCAATTCGATGCCGTCGGGAAGCAACGAAGGCAAACCCTGCCAATCTTTCGCATCGAGGTGGACCACAAGGTCGGCATCCTTGGTCATGCGGGGAATGCCGTAGAAGTTCGACGAGTAGGAACCGACGATCATGTAGGGCACGCCGGCGGCATCGAAGGACGCCACGAGTTTCAGAAGTGAATCCGTGCCGCTCATTGGTTGAGACGATCAGCGAGTTTGAGGCGGCGTTGAAGTTCCTTCTGTTTCTCCGCATCGCTGGCACCGGGATGTTGGGCGGCGATCCCCGCAAGATTCCATGCACAGGCTTCATCGAACAACTCGGACCCTGTGAGAAACTTCGCGCCCGCAGACATCCTCCGCGCCTGTCTCACTTTCGCGAGCAGGGCAAAGCGGGCGTCATCGGCGATGCGGTCGTTCATGGAAGGAAATTAGCGGGATGCGCCGGGCGCCGCAAGCCGGAGCTGAGCGGTGGTAAAATCCATTGACCTACTCTTTGCCCGCCTCGACTTTCTTCATACCCTCTTCGAGAGTCTTGATGTCGGCGGGTGAGAGTTGGGGGCGGTCGATTTTGATCGTGAGCTTGTCGAGCTTGGCGGTGAGCGCAAATGGCGGCTGGTAGTCGGCGTCATTCACGCCGGTGAGCGTGTCGGAGCCGATGTCGAAGCTTTCGTCCCATTGGAGGATCATGGGCAGCGTGTGCGGCATGGTTTCGGTGTCGACAACCTTTCCGTCCACTTTGAGCGTGCCGGTGCCGGGGCGTCCGAGTCCGCTCATGTTGTTGAAGGCGAGCGTGCCGACGCCGAGACCGTCATACTTGAAGTCAAACTCGATGGTGTGTTTGCCGGGAGCGAGAGCGTCAGGGCCTTCCCACTTGATGCGTTTGAGATCCACGAGGTTCCAGAGGAACACCGGCTTGCCTTTGAGCAGATAGAACCCGTAACCGGCAAACCGCCCGCCGGAAGTCAGGATCATGCCCTCGGCTCCCCCCTCGGGCACAGTGATGTCTGCGGTGATGGTGTAGGAACTGTTCAGCAGAGACGGGGAATCGCCCTGCGGCAGGCCGACCATCGGATGCTGATAAACAAACTCGGTGCGTCCGGCGGTGATGTTCGGGCGAGGGGCGACGATGCGTGCCGCCACCGAGGCGTCCATGGGGAAGACTTTGTATTTCTTTGATTCCTCAATAAAGAGGGCCTTCATTTCCTTCACCTTGTCCGGGAATTTGTCTGCGATATTCTGCGACTGGCTGAAGTCCTTGTTGAGGTCATAAAGTTCGAGGACCTGGTTGTTGAGCGGATCGGGGTTGGCCGTGCCGAAAGCTTCCCACGGGGCGCGATTGACCTGCGTGCTGAGGAACCAGCCATTATGGTAAAGTGCATACTGGCCCATCATTTCGAAATACTGCGTGGTGTGCTGCGAAGGAGCCTTCGCATTAGCCTTGTCGAATGTGTAGGCAAAGCTCGTGCCCTCAACCGGGGCCTGCTTGATGCCATCCACCATGTCGGGCGCAGGGATCCCTGCAACCTCAAGAAGCGTCGGAACGACGTCAATGAAATGCAGGAACTGCTCGCGCAATTCCCCGGCGTCTTTGATTCGCTCCGGCCACATGACGGCCATGTTCTGACGCACGCCACCGAGCTTGGAGCCATTCTGCTTGAACCAGGTGAACGGCGTATCGAAGGCCCACGACCAACCGGCCGACATGTGGTTGTAGGTCTGCTCGGTGCCCCAGACATCATACCATTTCATCTGGTCCGCGACGGGCACTGTGATTCCGTTGAAGAATGCCACTTCATTCGGTGTGCCAAGCGGACCGCCCTCGGCGCTCGTGCCGTTGTCGCCGTTGATGTAGATGACGATTGTGTTGTCGAGCTTGCCCATATCCTCAATGGCCTGGATAACGCGACCGATTTCGTGGTCGGTGTAAGCAGCGTAAGCTGCAAAGACCTCGACCTGCTTGATGAAAAGTTTTTTCTCCTCGGCTGTGAGTTCGTCCCAGGGCTTGAGGATGTCCTTCGGCCATGGTTCGAGCCGGGTGTCGGGCGGGATGACGCCGAGTTTCTTTTGGTTCTCGAAGATGCGCTCCCGGAGCTTCTCGTAGCCCTCGTCGAAGAGGTGCATGGCACAGATTTTATCCACCCATTCCTTGGTCGGATGGTGCGGGGCGTGCGTGCCGCCGGGCGCGTATTTTAT
>JBGSVX010000163.1:0-1539 GCA_041752795.1 Terrimicrobiaceae bacterium | reverse complement strand
CACGCGTGTCGACGGGTGCCTCGTGACACCACTCGACCTGCTTGGCCATATTTTCGTCAATCAGGTGCATGGGCACATGGCCCGGACCTTCGTTCATGACCTGAACCCCCTTGGCCCAGGCTCGTTTGGTCAGTTCGCCCTGCACTTCCAGTTCCCCGAATTGAGCTTTGTCATTCGCGTCGGCGATGCTTCCTGGACGGAGCCCATCCCCGATGGAAAAACTCACATCATAGGCGGCCATGATGTCACAGATGTCGTCCCAATGCGTGTAGAGGAAATTTTCTTTGTGATGGGCGAGGCACCATTTGGCCATGATGCTTCCGCCGCGGCTGACAATTCCCGTCATGCGCGATGCGGTCATGGGAACAAAGCGGAGGAGCACGCCGGCATGGATTGTGAAATAATCGACGCCCTGTTCTGCCTGTTCGATGAGGGTGTCGCGGAACAATTCCCATGTGAGGTCCTCGGCTTTGCCATTCACTTTTTCCAAAGCCTGATAAATTGGCACGGTGCCGATCGGGACCGGCGAGTTGCGCAGAATCCATTCCCGGGTGGCATGGATATTTTTGCCGGTGGAAAGGTCCATCACGGTATCTGCACCCCATTTGGTGGCCCACCGCATTTTTTCGACTTCCTCTTCAATGCTGGAAGCAACGGCACTGTTGCCGATGTTGGCATTGATTTTTACCAGGAAATTGCGGCCGATGATCATGGGCTCAAGCTCCGGGTGATTGATATTTGCGGGGATGATTGCCCGACCGGCGGCCACTTCGCTTCGCACAAATTCGGGGGTGATTTCTTTGGGGATGCGTTGAGGAAAACGGCGGAAGATACTTGGGGTGTAGTCGGTTTGTTCCTGCGCTGAGCCCGCATGTTGTTTGTCCAAATCGTTGCGCACAATGTCCTGCGAATAATCTGCGAGATTTGCCGCGCGCAGGTTTTCCCGGATGGCAATAAATTCCATCTCGGGAGTGATAATGCCCTGACGTGCATACCAGAGTTGGGTCACAGGCTGTCCATTGGATTTGAGTGGGCGGCGTTTGGCGTTTTCCGGGGAACTCAGGGCCGAGAGGCCGCCGCGTTTTTCCGAGGCGATCTGGGCATGACTGGTGCTCAGGTAGCCATTGTCCTGGGGTTTGATTTCCCTTCCATTGTATTCGGTCACATCATTGCGTCCAGTGATCCATGCCCTCCGCAAAGCGGGCAGACCCTGTTCGACATCTCCCTCGAAGCCCGGATCTCCCCATGGACCGGATGTGTCATAAACGCGGACCGGTTCATTGGCTTCGAGCTCTCCCGAAAACGTTTTGGTTGGGGCGAGCGCGATTTCCCGCATGGGAACTTTCACCGAAGGATGAAGGGTTCCCCCGACATAAACGCGAGTGGAGTTTGGAAGCGGGGCACTGCTGTCCGGCGCGAAGGATTCTTTGGTTGCGATCATGGATTTGGAACTGCGTTGTTAATTGAAAAATCGGAGCCGACACCCGGAGTCGGCAGGGCCACAGGCAGGAATCTGCTTGGCGGAAAAGTGGAAAATTT
>JBGSVX010000162.1:0-7947 GCA_041752795.1 Terrimicrobiaceae bacterium | reverse complement strand
CCGGGGCGCCCCATCCAATCCGCTCACGTGTCCTGCTGCCAGGCCAACTGTCTTCAGAAACCCGTCTGGGTGCAGGCTGGTATCCGCCCGAAGTGGTGAATGGAGAGTCCATCCGTTGGACCATGGGCACGGCAGAATGTTGTCTGTTGGTCAAACCGGGGCAAATGGGCACTCTGATTCTTGAGTTGGCGCTTGCTCAACCCAACCTCCGGGATCGCCAGGTGATGGTAACCTGCAATGGCGTCTCCGGTTCCCAGGATTTGGACTCGGCCCCGCAGCGCTTTGATTTGGCAGTTGCGGCGGACTCCGAAGGGAACCTGAAAGTGAAAATTTGTTCTCCCTCTTGGAAACCAAAAGACGTGGAATCCAACAGCAATGACACCCGAATGCTGGGATGTCGGGTCAGCCGTCTGCGTTTTGTGCCGGAAGATGTGTCAGATATCCCCATCCCGAAAACTGCCCGCGTTGTCATATGCAATCCAACCGACCGCCAAATTCTTGCCCGCATTTTGCAGGCACTCAGTAAAGGGAATTCCACCGAGTTTGATGTGCTTGTCTGTGCCTCCGATGGGGAAATTTACACAAAATTCGCCGATCTACAAGCGGACAATATCGGCCTGAGTCTTTTGAAACCGGATTCCCGGGATTTTGAAAAACTGCTTTTTCCCGTGGCCTCGGAATGTGATTCGGACATTCTGATTTTTCTGGACGGCCATTATATTCCAGCGCCGGGATTTGTGGATGCGCATCTGCGTGAACACCGCCAGCTGATGGAACCCGGCGTGGTCGTCGGACTCACGATGAGGTCTCCCGTAAACAAACGTTCCAAACCATTGCTCCCATTCCGGGCCCTGCGCATTGCCCTCGACTCCACATTCTCAAGGCTGGATGAAGGCAATATCTCTTTTGCGAGACAACTGCTTGTGGAAAACCGGCTCCATCATACCTTCCTCGCCCAAGCCGCCATTTTGGAGTTTTGTTATCGCATGTCTGCGAAAGGAATTCCCCTCATTTTTACAAATGCCCCGGGTGCCGTTTGCGCGGAAAGGCGTGTTCGAGAGTTGCATGCGGCATGGAGCAGCGTGGACGGCCAAGCAGATGCCCTGATCTCCCGCCACCCCGAACTCCGGGACCTGCTCGAAATTGGCCCCATGCCTTCCGGTTGGCGGATTTTCTGATTGCCACTCCATGTCGCAACCTGGACAACTCGCGAAGACTCCGGTCCCGGAACATATCCAAGAGGTTCCTTGGGTCACGGAATCCAGTCCCGTTATGGGCCGCGCGTCAGGGCGTGAGGTTGAAGCGAGTTTCTCCGACCCGGGTCGCCTGGGTGAGGTCAGCCGGTGTTTCCGTCTCTCCTCCGACCCAACTGCGTTTTTGCCATGAACCGTCCACGCGTTCGATGACGTCCACCCATCCGTCCGGCCAGGTGGCTTTTGCAGTTCCCCCAGTCAGTTCCCAGCGCCCCTCTGTGAGGCCATTGATTGTGCTGAATGCTGTGCCATTTGCTTGGAGGATAATGTAGAGGTAGGTGCCGTCCGGTTCTCTGTTGAGGCGCCAGACGCCGGTGAAAACCGAGGTGTCCGGCGAGGACTTTTCTGCGGTGGCTGCGTTTTTTGGGGAGTCGGTGAGGGAGGCTCCCGGCGCGAAGCCCTGATGCATGATGGCATTATTTGTGAGAATCAATTGGTCCGTCCACCCATCCTCAAAAAGCACCATGACCCCTTGATCTGTTTTCCGCCAGAATCCGCGTTCCCCCTTTGCGCCCATGGGGCCTTTGACCCAAGTGGATACCGCCTGACCATTTTCAAAAAGCACGAGGTCGAAGGGTTGGCCATTTTCATCACGAGTGGACCATGTTCCGACCGGGTCACCGATGGGACCGCTGACTTCCATGAGCGGTTGGGGGCCGCTTTGGGGCGTGCTGGGGTTATCCGGGGAGAGAGCAGGTTTGCAGCCCATCACCACCATGAAAAACCAAAAGCCGAGCACGGAGCAGAACAAGCGAATCATGGGGCGAGATTCCAAGGGCTGGGACAACAACGCGGTCGGTTCGGCAAGCCGGGAAGATTTTATTCCTTTGTGGGCTCGCTGAGCAGAGCTTTTTTCTTGGCATCCAGTTCAGCCTGCTGACGCTCGATTTCCGCCAGCTTTGCCGAGTTGGAATCCTTCGAATCTTTTTCGTTCGATTTGGCGGAAGTTTTTTCCCCGGCCGTTTTGGGCTGCTTGTCTTTAGCAAACACCTTTTCTGCCAAAGGGCCACGGATTTTGCAGATTTCCATGGCCTTATCCCGGTAATTCTCCGCAAGCCGCTTCTGCTTTTTTTCGAATGCCGAGGCGCTTTTTTCCAGAGCCAGCGACTCCTCATGCGTCAGTTCCACGTATTTTTTTTCGTCCGCCGTGAGTTTGCGTTCCTCTTTAATTGCCTGGGCCTCCATGTCAACGGCCTGTTTCTTGAGATCCAGAGAGAGCTTCCTGGCTTCAGCCGCCAATTCCTCGGGAGCCTTCTTTACCCAATCATTGGCAAAGGAAACAATGGGGATCACCAAACAGAAGAGAAAAAGAGGGAGTGTCTTCATGTGGAGACTGTAAATCAGGCGGGGTGTTTTAGAAAGGAGAAAGTCTTGGGTCAGGCAACTCGCCGATAAATCGGATTGTCAGGCGCCTGCCTGCGAATTACAATGTATTCACCGCTCGCATAGAATCCTATTTCCTGCAACTGGTCTAAACGATGATTCAACACGCCGAAGTCAGCCGCCATGCTGCGGAAATCATGAACCCGCTCGAGGAGCGTCTTGGTTACAAATTTCGCAATGGTCTGCTTCTGGCCGAGGCCCTCACGCACCCGAGCATCTCATTGGAACGCAAGGATTATCCCTTTGATAATCAGCGCCTCGAGTTTCTCGGGGATGCGGTCATCCAACTCGTTGTCACCGAGCATCTCTACCGTCAGTTCCCGGAATTTCCCGAAGGAACGCTCACCAAATTGCGAGCCCGGTTGGTTTCGCGGGCGGCGCTCCGGGTTCTTGCTGCGGAATTGGATTTGGGGAAATATTTGATGATGGGGCGTGGGGAAGAAAGCAGTGGCGGACGGGAACGTTCCTCCACGTTGGCGGATGCATTTGAGAGTGTGATTGGTGCCATTTATTTGGATGGGGGATTTGATGCCGCACGGAATTTTGTCCTGCGTGAGACGCGGGAAGATTTTGAACGTATGATTGATGACCCCGGGGAGCTGAATCCCAAGGGCACCTTGCAGGAGACCCTGCAATCCATCGAGCCGATTGCGCCGGGTTATGAGGTCATGGAAACCGCCGGTCCGGCGCATTTGAAGACGTTTGCCTGTCGGGTTGTCTGGAATGGTGCCGAGCTTGGCCGGGGGGAGGGGCTCAGCAAAAAGCAGGCGCAGGTTGCCGCGGCAACGGATGCGCTTGAACGAAAGGGATGGGAACGCTTTATTAAACCCCGTGAGCCAAAAAGCCGGGAGACGGCCAAGGTCGCAAGTGAACTATGATTTATTCTTTTGATCTCAAACTGGTGGGCCTTGTTCTTGGAGCAGCCTTGATTGTTGTGCATGGAATCGCGCTGATTCGTGATGGTGCCTGCCGAAAAATGCTCAGCGATTTTCCAAGGTCACGGGCATGGGGGCTGCTTCTTATTGCGATTGCTGCCGCATGGAGTCTGTATCTTGTGCTGACCATGGACCTCGGGGAGTTCTCGACTCTGCGCAATGTGATGACCATTGGCGTGGTGGCAGGAGCCGTATTGGCTGCGATTTATGTGCCGGAATTTCTGGCGGTTCGGGCTCTGGGTATGTTGGCCTTGCTTGCTGCAGAACCAGTCCTCGGGGCCGCATTTCTGCGCCCCGAACTCTCCCGCCTGCTTGCTGTGGCTCTCGCTTATGTCTGGATCCTCGGGGGACTTTTCTGGGTGGGCATGCCATGGATTCTCCGGGACCAGATTCGCTGGGTGACATCTTCACCTGCTAGGTTCCGCATGGTCGCTGCCGCAGGTCTTGCTTACGGAATTGCCATCGCGGCCTGCGCGGTGATGCTCTGGTAACATCACCTCCCGCCACGGCGTTTGGCAGGGTATTTTGTGGGTTTTTTGCGAGGCTCAATTTTTGTTAGGCCCGTTCCGTTTTTGAGTTCCGTGATTTGATCGCGGAGGAGTGCTGCGCGTTCATACTCGAGATTGCCAGCGGCAGTGGACATTTCCTGTTCCAACTCGCGAATGAGTTCATGGAGGTCAAAGTCCGAGGGGTTTTCTTTGACGATGCCCTGTTCGAGCTCGCGGCCTTGCAGGATAACATGCAGGCTTTCCTGCACGGCACGCTTCACGCTTTTTGGGGTGATGCCATGTTCCTCGTTGTAGGCGAGCTGACGGCTCCGCCGGTAATCGCTCACATCGAGCAGGGCCTGCATGCTGCCGGTGACCTTGTCGGCAAACAAGACGACCTCGCCGTGTAGGTGACGGGCGGCCCGGCCTGCGGTTTGGATAAGCGAGGTTTGGGATCGCAGGTAGCCTTCTTTGTCCGCGTCCAGAATGCACACAAGACTCACTTCGGGGAGATCGAGCCCTTCCCGGAGGAGATTAATCCCCACCAACACATCGCATTCTCCCGCCCGCAGCCCTCTCAAAATTTCGACCCGCTCGATGGTGTCAATATCACTGTGCAAATACCGCACCTTCAACCCGACATCCCGGAGGTAATCGGCCAGATCTTCCGCCGTGCGCTTGGTCAGAGTCGTGACCAGGACCCGCTCGCTTTTTTCAATACGCTGACGACACAACTCAATGGTTTCATCAATCTGGGCTTTCAGCGGCCGGATCGTGATTTTGGGATCAAGCAGGCCGGTTGGCCGGATGATTTGTTCAACAACGAGCGGAGCCCCCGGACGATGCACATCAATTTCTATGGGTGCATGATTTTTCCCCATACCAGTCGCCAGTTTGGGCACCGCTGCTTCGCGGTAGGAATTGTCTGAGTTGGGAATATATCCGGTGTTTCCGACGACACTATTTCTGAGTTCAAAGCTGCCCGGCGTGGCGCTCACATACACGATCTGTTTCGTCACGCCCATGAACTCCTCAAAATTCAGTGGACGGTTGTCGAGCGCGCTGGGCAGACGAAATCCATAATCCACAAGCACCGTCTTGCGTGAACGATCCCCCGCAAACATCCCGCCAACCTGCGGAACGGTCGCATGCGATTCGTCGATGACCGTTAACATATCCTCGGGCAAAAAATCCATGAGCGTGTACGGACGCGAGCCCGGCGGCCGGCCGGTCAAATGACGTGAATAATTTTCGATCCCGTTGCAGAATCCCATTTCCTGCATCATTTCGAGGTCAAACTCGGTGCGCTGTTTGATACGCTGGGCTTCAAGGAATTTGCCATCCCGCTCAAACTCGATGACCCGCGCTTCCATTTCCGTCCGGATCGCCGTGGCGGCCCGCCGCAATTTGTCATGGGGAGTCACAAATTGTTTGGCTGGAAAAATGGTGATCGTGGTGAGCGTGTCCTTCACATGCCCGGTGAGGGGGTCGAATCGGCTGATCCGTTCCACTTCATCTCCAAAAAATTCAATACGAACGGCTTCGTCCTCGACTTGAGCCTGGTGCAGTTCGATCACGTCCCCGCGAACGCGGAATTTGCCACGGCCGAAGGCCACATCATTCCGCTCGTAAAGCATGTCCACCAGTTTGGTGAGAAGTTCCTCGCGAGTGAAACGCTGACCCGTTTTGATGGTGACCAACATTTGCAAAAAGTCCTCCGGGGAGGCCAGGCCGTAAATGCAGGACACGCTCGCCACAACAATCGTGTCGCGGCGGGACAACAACGAACTCACCGCCGATAACCGCAGGCGCTCGATCTCCTCATTGATCGAACTGTCTTTCTCAATGAAGGTATCGGTCCGCGGAATGTAGGCCTCGGGCTGATAGTAGTCGAAGTAGCTCACAAAATACTCGACAGCATTATTTGGAAAAAACTGTTTGAACTCGCTGTAGAGCTGCGCCGCAAGGGTCTTATTGTGCGACATGATGAGTGTGGGCCGGTCAAGATCCCGGATCACATTGGCCATCGTGAAGGTTTTGCCGGAACCCGTGACTCCCAACAACGTCTGATGGCGGTTCCCGGCCCCAAGGGACCTCACCAATTTTTCAATGGCCTGCCCCTGGTCCCCGCGGGGTTCATAATCGGAGGCCAGTTGAAATGACATAAGGCTTGCACGTTACCCCGCTTGCCAACCTCATGCCAGTGCGGAGTGATGTGGCTCGCAGGTAAGGGGATGCCTGATAAGCAAATCAAGGGAGGCGGTCGTAATCCGCATGGGTCCCGATCCAGTCCCATACAAAAACGTTGTCATAGAACATCCCGACGGCGCGATAGTTAATGCCCAGTCGAACGCTCCATTTTCCAACACCAATTTTCTTGAAATGCAAGGAGGGATGGAATGGAGACCTGCTCCAAATCTGGTAGTTTTTCCGTGCAAGCAGACGTGCCTCAGCAGGCAGGCCGCGGTAGAGAATCCAAAATTGTGGTGTTCCCCGGCTTGGAAAATTCAATCCTTCTCCAAGTTTAGCTCCACGGGGAGCAAAGTTCCATTCTGACTGGAGACACTGATATGACGGTCAACGAAATCGAGTTTTCCAGAGGCAGCATCAGACTGCATCTGCAAATCCCATTCGTCGTCGGCGAATGGTTGAAGGTCGGCCATCAGTTCGCAGTATTCTTCTGGCGAAAGATGCGCAATAGCTTCCTTGATTTCCACAACCGTAGTCATATCAAAACCGTGCATCGGGCGAGCGGATTTTGCAAGTTTGCTCTTCCTCACCTTCGCGCAACCTCACCACGGTAAAAGCTTCCAGAGCAGAAGGATTTCCAAAGCATACAGCCCGCAAATGATCCCGACCCCTTTGACCGTGGCCGTCTTGTCACCTTTCGGGAATAGCCACCAGCCGAACCACCGCACACAAAGAGGCATCGTGATAAAACTGGTCAGTGCCACACTCAACGCATTCCCAAGAAACGTGCCGAGCGACGCATGAATCCCAAATTGCTGGAGGTTCAAATATTTCATTTCCAACATCACAATGGGAAAAAGCCCAAGCAATACCAACATCGCCGCCTTCCAGTTTGGCGGGCCGTCACCGGTCATTGGGTCAATTGGCACCCACCCCGGAAAGGATGTTGCAAGGTGGGTGAGATGTTCGTGTTCGACGAAATCTCCGGACTCGGTGAGCATTGCCTTGCGCTCGGGGGCATTCATCCAGGCTTCCAAGTGGGTCGCAGAATCAAATCGCAGGATGGTGGTCCAGAGCCCTCCCGTTTCCTCCGGAGGCTGAAGAAATGTGCCCTTATAGCCGGGATATTTGGCCTGCTCCGATTGCATCCGCGCCGCCCATTCGCGATACGTGTCTTCCTTTCCCACCCGGATTTTGGAAAAAATAACCTCCGTCACATCTCCGCCCGGACGCTCCCCTTCCCCGGCCAACTGAACAACTTCCCCGAAATTTCCACCCTCAAACAGTGGCATTCCTTCTGCAAGAATCGCAGCCCGCTCCGCCGACTTCTGCCAGTTCTCAAGCTCCTCCTTGGATCGAAAATTCAATATGATCGTCCATTCCCTGCTCCCTGACTGGCCCGGTGGGATGATGTCACTGCTGACATATCCCGGAAACTTTCCAATCACGAGATCATGGTGCGCTTTCCATGACGTAAATTCCGCGTCCATTCCCGGACGAACCACTGCTGTGGCAATAATAAAGGCAGGCGATTTCATGGCGTGGAAAGTTAAAATGGCAGGTCGTCTTCGTTTTCGGGTTCGCCGGTGATTTCCCATGTTTCCAGGAGATGCTCGGGGATTTCCTGAAGGAATGGTGAAGGGCGTTGGAACGCGTCGCCGTAACCTGCGTTGAGCCGCATGGCGGGGTAGGTGAGGT
>JBGSVX010000161.1:0-1648 GCA_041752795.1 Terrimicrobiaceae bacterium | reverse complement strand
TCCCGGAGTAGGAGGTCAGTTTCCCCGAGTGGATATGCAAAACCGTGGTCGCAAGCGCGCGAATAAAATGCACATCATGACTCACAAACAGCAGGGTGCCTTCGTATTGGGAAAGTGCTGAGATCAGCGCATCGATGCTGGGCATGTCCAAGTGCGTTGTTGGTTCGTCCAGCAGGAGAAGGTTCGGAGGATCGAGAAGGAGTTTCACCAAGGCAAGGCGGCTTTTTTCTCCCCCGCTCAGAACCCCCACCCGCTTGAACACATCGTCACCACGAAACAAAAAGGATCCAAGAACGGTGCGTGCGGATTGTTCATTCACCCCGGTGGTGTGCTCGAGAGCCTCTTCCAAGACGGTGCGTCCCACAACCAATGTGTCCGTGCGGTGCTGCGCAAAATAACCAACAGAAATATTATGACCCGGTGTTCGCTCGCCGCCGGATAATTCCAACTGACCCCCCAGAACCTTCAGTAACGTCGATTTGCCCGCTCCGTTTGGTCCGACCAAAACCGTGCGCTGACCCCGCTCGATTTCCAAGCTCAGGTCTTCGTAAACCACATGATCGCCATAAGCCTGACGAACGTTTTCGAGGAGCATGACCCTCTGACCGCCCCGCGGAGGTTGGGGAAACCGGAATTTGACCGTGGCTTCGGAATTTTCCGGTGGCGCAAGGCGCTCCATTCTTGCGAGGCGTTTGATGCGCTCCTGAGCTTGGGCTGCCTTGCTTGCTTTGGCGCGAAAGCGATTAATGAAATCTTCGAGGTGTTCGATTTCCCTCTGCTGGTTTTTGTAGGCTGCGAGGTATTGTTCTTCGCGTGCCCGCTTTTGTTCCAGGTAGGTATCAAAATCCCCTGGATACTTCGTGAGGCGGCTTCGTGAGATTTCGATGATTGTGCCACAGATCGCATTTAAAAAGGCACGGTCATGCGAAATCGCGAGAATGGCTCCCGAATAATTGGAAAGATGATTTTGAAACCATCCGAGAGACTCGAGGTCAAGGTGGTTCGTCGGCTCGTCAAGCATGAGAATGTCCGGCTCCATCACGAGCAAACGGGCAAGATGCGCCCGCATAATCCAGCCACCGCTCATCGTGCGGGCCGGCTTGTCGAAATCTTCTTCCCGGAAGGCCAACCCTGACAAAATCCGCTTGGCCTTGGCTTCGAGTGTGTATCCATCATGCTCCACAAACCCCGCCAGCGCATCATGATGCTCCGCTGCGTGATCATCAGGAAATTCCCGGAATGCTGCATACACGCCCGCCATTTCTGGAGAAATGGACGCAGCCAATTGCAAAACGGTTTCCTCTCCGGAGGGGGCACTTTCCTGTGGCAAAAACCCAAGCGTGCAACCTCTCTGCAAACTGACCGTTCCGGCATCCGGCGCATTTTCACCAAGAATCAGCGAGAATAACGTGGATTTCCCCGCCCCGTTTGCACCGATCAGACCGGCCCGGTCTCCGGGGTTGATCTGGAGCGAGGCGTCTTCAAAAAGGATTCGCCCGCCATAGGATTTGCTGATTCGAGAAACTGTTAACATAGGAAAGGCGCGGAAGGTATCACCACCCGGCAGGAATCTCACCAAGTTTCTTTGCCTTCCGGTCCCGCGTTGACTCAAGTCAAAATGACACCGGGGCATCAAAAAAGCATCAAT
>JBGSVX010000160.1:0-8234 GCA_041752795.1 Terrimicrobiaceae bacterium | reverse complement strand
GAGTATTCGGTCACCAAGCCGCAGGAAATGCCGGCCACGGGTTTGCTGATTGGCACGCCGGCATCCATGAGAGCAAGCACGCCTGCACAAACGCTGGCCATGGAGGTGGACCCATTGGATTCCATCACTTCACTGCTCACGCGGATGGCATATGGGAAATCGCTTTCCGAAGGAATGACTGCGGCAATGCTGCGTTCGGCGAGAGCTCCGTGACCGATTTCGCGGCGGTTGAGCCCGCCGGTGCGGCCCGTTTCTCCCACGCTGAATGGCGGGAAGTTGTAATGCAGGATGAAGCGCTTGGTTGTGTCGCCACCCGTGTAACCATCGAGGTCTTGCGCCTCGTCTGTAGGAGCGAGGGTCGTAAGACAGAGGGCCTGGGTTTCTCCACGTTGGAAGAGGGCACTGCCATGACTGCGGGGAATCAAACCAACCTCTGCAGAAAGCTGACGGATTGTTCCCGTGTCGCGACCATCGCAGCGAACACCTTTGTCGAGGATGCTCACGCGGAAGGCTTTTTTCTGGAGATAGTCGAAGGCCTGGCTGATTTCGAATTTCGAGGCTTCTGGGAATTTCGCAAGGATCGCGGCAGACACCTCATCCTTGAGTGCGCCAACGGCCTTTTGACGGGCCACTTTGCTTGGCGTGTAAATCGCGGCTTCGATGCGGTCACCGGCCACCTGATATGCGATTTCCATCAGATCGTCGGCAACAACAAACAGGTTCACTTCGCGCTTGGCTTTGCCAGCGGCGGCAGCGAGTTCTTTCTGCGCTTCCACGATCACTTTCACGTTTTCCTGCGCAAAATTGAGGGCGGCAACAAAATCTGCTTCGGGCAGTTCGGAGGCCTCGCCTTCAATCATGATCACGTCCGTGGCATTTCCCACATAGACGAGATCGAGATCGCTGTCAGACATTTGCGCATGGGTTGGATTGCAAACAAACTGACCGTTCACACGAGCAACGCGCACAGCACCAACTGGTCCGGCAAAGGGAATGTCCGAGACCGCCAACGCGGCGCTGGCTCCATTGATGAAAAGAATATCGGGATCAATCACCGTGTCCGCGCTCAAAAGAGTGCCGATGATCTGGGTGTCGTAGAGATAGCCCTTCGGAAAGAGGGGACGCAGCGGACGATCGGTCATGCGACAGGTCAGAATTTCTTTTTCGGAAGGACGGCCCTCACGTTTGAAATATCCGCCGGGGAACTTGCCGACAGCGGCCGCTTTTTCACGATAGTCCACGGTGAGTGGGAAAAAGTCCTGACCTTCTTTAATGGTGGTTGCGGAGACCGCAGTGACGAGGATGATCGTTTCGCCGGAGCGAACAGTGACGGCTCCGTCCGCGAGGCGGGCGAGTTTGCCGGTTTCGATGATCATCGGGGCAGCCCCGACGTTGATAGTAACAGAATTTGACATAGGTATAATTAAGGTAATGCCGGGAGCGATGGCTCACGGCGGGTGAAGACGAAAAGCCCCGCTCAGAGGCGGGGCTGGCTTCGAGAGTTATTTGCGGAGTCCGAGTTTTGCGAGGACCTGCTGATAGCGGTCTTCGGCCCGGTCTTTCAAATAATCCAGGAGGGAGCGGCGCGTGGCCACCATTTTGAGCAGACCACGACGGGAGGAGTGATCCTTCTTGTGGGTTTTGAGGTGCTCGGTGAGTTCGTTGATCCGCTGGGTGAGCAGCGCAATTTGCACATCGGCACTGCCGGTGTCTTTTTCGTGAAGGCGCAGGGATTGCGCCTCGGTTTTCTCTAGTGTTGCCATCTTTTTCGTTTAGTAGGGCTGCGAATGTGTCACACCTTCCCCAACTTGGCAAGCGCTTCGTTTTTGGAAAATTCGCGCTCCCGGAGCCATACAAAAATCACCGGAGTCACGACCAGAATGTGCAAAAGACTGGAAATCATGCCTCCGATCACGGGGGCGGCGAGCGGTTTCATGACTTCCGCGCCGGTTTGAGTGCTCCACATGATCGGCAACAGACTGGCAATGACCGTGGAAACGGTCATGACTTTTGGACGCAGTCGGAGGAAAGCCCCTTCTTTCACGGCTTCGATGAGGTCATTTTTATTGAACAAATCCCCGCGAAGCGCGCGTTTTCGGTGCAGAGCCTCTTCCAGGTAGGTGACCATGACCACGCCGGTTTGGATGGCTGTTCCAAAAAGGGCAATGTAGCCAACCCACACGGCCACGCTGAAGTGGTAGCCGAGCAGCCATTGAAGGAAGACTCCGCCCGTGAGCGCAAATGGCACGGCAAGCAACACGTGCGCGGCCTCGCTGAGCGAATGAAATGTGATAAAAAGCAGGAGAAAAATAATGATGAGAACTCCTGGCACAATGAGGCTGAGGGTGCGGGCAGCGCGGAGCTGGTGTTCATATTGGCCGCTGAATTCGAGAGTGACCCCTGGTGGCAGGGTGATTTCTTCTGAGAGGCGTTTGCGGATCTCCCCGACAAAACCTCCGAGGTCCCGCCCGGTCACGTTTGCCTGAACAAACAATCGCAGGCGTCCATTCTCGCTGGCGATCTCGCTTGGACCGATGTTCCGTTGGATCTTGGCCAACTGACGCAGAGGGATGGTTGCTCCGGATTTGGTGCGAACTGGAATGTCCCCGATGCGCGTAGGATCGTCCCGTTCCTCTCGCTGGAGGCGCAATTGGATCGGGAATCGCTCCCGCCCTTCGATCGTCGTTCCCACATTCAGCCCACCGATTCCAGTTTCGATGTAATCCATCACATCCCGCATGCTGAGCCCGAATTGGGCCAACAAAAACCGGTCGGGCACAATTTCAAGATACGGCTTCGCTTGCACGCGTGATGGTGCCACGCCGGTTGCTCCCTGGATTTGCCGGACGACCCGTTCGACGTCAAAGGCCACCTTCTGCAAAACATCGAGGTTTTCTCCAAGGATTTTCACGCCGACTTGAGCACGGATTCCCGTGCTGAGCATGAGGATTCTGTTTTCTATTGGCTGCAAAAACCCCGGCACATAACCCGGCACGTCAGAAAGTTTCTGCGTCAGTTCGGCGACCAGATCCTCCCGGGTGAGACCCTCCCGCCACTCGGCTTTGGGTTTCAGGAGGATCGTGGTTTCAATCATTTCCACCGGAGCAGGGTCTGTCGCGGTCTCCGCACGCCCGAGTTTGCCAGCCGCAGAGACCACTTCGGGAACGGTTTTTATGATGGTATCCTGCCATGCCATGATGCGTTTTACCTCGGTGAGCGAGGTGCTCGGCAGCAAAACGGGCATGAACAGGAGGCTGCCTTCATCCAAGGGCGGCATGAATTCGGTGCCCATGCCGGATGGAATCCATTCAGCCAGAACAGGAGAAATTTTAACTGCCATCTCTCGAAGCGCCGTGGGAAGTCCGAACGCAAGAAGCGCAGCAAGAGCCAGGAGACCGCCTGCAAGACCAAGGATTGTCTTCCTCCGCTTCAACGCAAAATCCAAAACCGGCCCATAAATCCTGAGCAGGGGGCGCATGATCCAATTTTTGCTTTCCGGGTGGAATGGCCCGCGAACAAGCAGGGAACACAAAACTGGAACCACGGTCACGGCCAGAAGGGTGGCCCCGACCATCGCAAAAGTTTTTGTGAATGCCAGGGGGTGAAACAATTTGCCTTCCTGGCCCGTGAGGGCAAAGACCGGGAGGAACGCCAGAATGATGATCGCCATCGCAAACATAATTGGCCGCCCAACCGAACTGGAGGCCGAAAGGGTCACATCCCAAACCTCGGCGGACGTGAGATCCCCCCCTTTTTCAATGGTTGCCTTCTCGCAGTGCCGGATCACATTTTCCGTGATCACAATGGCCGCATCCACCAACACCCCAATGGCAATCGCGATGCCGGAGAGCGACATGATATTCGAGGTGATGCCAAATTCCTTCATGAGAATGAAAGAAATCAGGATGGCCGCCGGCAGGGGAATCGTGACGATGAGAATGCTGCGGAAGTGCCACAGGAAAAGAATATGGGCCAGCGTGACGAGCAGGACCTCTTCGATGAGGGCATGGCGCAGCATGCCAATCGTGCGATCGATCAGATCGCTCCGGTCATAGAATGACTTGATGGTAATGCCGGGAGGCAGGCTCTTGGAAAATTCACGGATGCGGGTTTTTACAGCATCGATGACCGCTTTGGCATTTTCCCCGGTGCGCATCACAACAATGCCGCCGACGACCTCCCTGCCGTCCACATCCAGAGCACCACGGCGAAAATCTCCGCCGATCTGGACCGTCGCAATGTCCCGGAGAAGCACGGGCGGTGTCGTGCCATCGCCCGCCACGGGAAGTGTCTCCAAATCGGCAGGTGACTCCACCAGCCCGACTCCCCGCAAAACAAACTCCATGCCATTTTCTTCAATGACCTTGCCGCCGACATTGAGGTTGCTTTTGCCGAGTGCCTCCATCACTTCTCCAAGCGAGATGCCTGCGGCGCGCATTTTCGTTGAGGAAACAGCCACCTGGTATTGCCGCACAAACCCGCCAAGGGATGCGACCTCGGCGACTCCCGGCACGGCATTGAGCTGAAAGCGCACGAAAAAATCCTGGATGGCCCGGAGTCTTCCAAGGTCATATCCGCCATCTGGAGCGGTTGCGGGGTCCACATCGAGGTAATATTGATACACCCAACCGAGGCCGGTGGCGTCCGGACCAATGCGGGGAGTCACTCCGGTTGGAAGGATATCTCCCAGATAATTCAACCGCTCAAGAACGCGAGTTCTTGCAAAATAGTTGTCAATGGACTCATCAAAAATCACGGTGAGGATTGAAAATCCGAACATCGAAATTGCCCGCACGGTTTTCACTCCGGCCAGTCCCTGCAAGTTGGAACTCAGTGGATAGGTGACCTGATCTTCCACTTCCTGGGGAGACCGTCCCGGCCAATCGGCGAAGACAATCACCTGGTTTTCACTCAAGTCCGGGATGGCATCCACCGGAGTTTCCCGCAGGGCGCGGACTCCGAATGCCAGCACAAAAACAAACCCGCACAGAACGAGAAAACGGTTCCGGAGGGACCATGCAATGATGCCGGCAATCATGGCTTTGCTGCGGGGATGATTTTGGCTCCGCACTCTGCCATTTCGATTCCGAACCATGGGTTGCGGAGCGGTTCGCCGGACTGGATCCACCGTGCCTTTGCCGGGGCTCCCGGGAATGCGGATTCTGTCATCGGACAAGCAAAAACCAAAAAGGATTCCGCGCCAGCCCTCTCCTGCTGGAGTTCCAAAACAAGGGTTGCGGCCGCCTCGGAAACCGGAAGGTAGGCAACACGGGCCTCTGCCAGGGTGCTCTCCATGCCGGAGAGGTGGCGGACTTTATCCATGGCCAAAAATGCTGCTTTTAGCGATGGCGGAGCCGAATCCGGGGGAGGAGGCAGCTCCACATGAAGTCCCATGACTGCGGACTGGTAACCTTTCAGATCATCCGCCGCAAGCGCAGCCGCCACCTTGGCTACCGCCAGAAGCAACGGGTCCGCAACTCCAACCACAACGGGCTGTGCCGCCGCGGGCTTCTCGTCCGAAACGGCCTTTTGATCGGCGTGTCCTTCGCCAGAAGTGGAATCCTTCATTTGGGATTCTCCATCCAGCAGAAGATTGCCATTGGTAACCACCTTCTCGCCCTCAGCCAGCCCTTCAGAGATGAGAAGGTCTTCGTCCCCGCGCGCGGAAACGATCACACTTCGCCGTTCATAGGCGCCCCCGCCTTTATCCACATACGCGATCACATTTGCTCCTGTATCAAGCACCGAGGAACGTGGCACCAAAAGCCCCTCCCCGGCTTCGGCTTCAATCCTGGCTTCAGCAAATGCGCGGTGCGGCAGAGCCCTTCGCTCTCCTTTTGCGAGGCGGACCATGGGATTCGGCACTTCGATCCTCACCGTGGTGCTCCGCGTTTGTGGATCAAAGTTGGAGTCAATCAGAGTCACGATCCCTTCATGCGTTTTGCCGGGAGACGCGGGAGTTGTGACGATCGCCTTCTGCCCGAGTTGCACAAAAGGCAGGTCGCTCTCATAAACCGTGGCGTGGAACCACATTTTCGCAAAATCTCCCAACTCATAAAGCGGGTCACCGGTTTTCACATATTGGCCTTGATTGACATACCGCTTGATCACGGTGCCGGTCATTGGGGAAAGAAGGTTGATCCCGTAATTGTCGGGCGATTGGATTGCGATTCCCTCCAATTGGTCGGGCGTGAGGCCAAACTGAATCAACCGCCGTGCCGCCACCTCATACACTCCCCGGTCCTTGCTTTCGCGGGCACGCTGATATTCCCGCACCACATAGAGCAATTCCGGACTGTAAACTTCAGCCAGCGGCTGACCTTTCCGCACCTCTTCTCCGACCTGCTCGATGAATGGCTTTTCAACCCGGCCATCAAAATGCGCGGAAACGATCCGGTGGCGGCCAGCGTCATCATCAATCACGCCAGCAAGGCGCAGGGATTTTACAAGTTTGCCGCGTCTCACAGGCGAAGTGGTCACGCCAATCACATGGATTGCGGATTCCGGCAGGACAATCGTATTGCCCCCGGTGTCATCCGCGCCAGTTTCGCCTTCATACACGGGCACAAGGGTCATTCCGCAGATTGTGCAATTCCCGGGCTTGTCGGATTTAATCCATGGATGCATCGGACTTTGGTAAAATTTCACCTTCCGGTCCACGGACGTTTGGGGTTTGCCGCAACCTGCAAGCAGAAGGGCAGACAGAAGAATAAATAGTAGAGTTTTCATAATTTTCGTTTGGTTGAAATTTGGGAATGCCTTCAGGCAAATCCCCACGGGTTGGAGACCCGGCGAAACACATGCCCACCGGGAATAAACGAAACAGAAACTCAAATGGTCAGGCAGTGATACCTGAGAAATAGAGGGGGTCCCCAGTCGCTGATGACGGGAATATCGAGTTGGAGCACCACGCAGGAAAATTCCCGCTCCCGGGGAATATCGGAGCTCTGCGAAACGGACTTAGTGACCAGTTCATTGACATGGCTCTCGGCCAAATTGGGAAGCCTCTGCACGGGTGCCCCACTTTCGCAACAGGCTGACCGCCCACCACAATCACAACAGGAACAGGCTGCTTGGATTTGAGGACCGGCCATCGTGCACTTCAAGGCACCGGCTTGGGAAAGGTTTCCAGACACAAACACCATGCAGCCAATCACTGCAAGGCATGTCTTGAACGCATTCACGTGATTATACTAAGCCGGTCAAAACCCTTTTGCCACCAATATTTTTTCGGTGTCGGCGTTAGGCGATTCCTGTCTCATTGGAGGAATCGTAGCCACACTCTGAGCAAAAGAGAGCGGTAGGAGATGCCATGTGACCCTGTGGAGACTTGCGCTCGCGGTAAAGTTCAGACGCGTGAAGGCGGGAGTAAAGAACGCCTAAGCTGAGACACGGGCGGGGCGCGCATGGCGCTTCCGAGTCACGGGAGACTTCGACGCCCCGGCTGTTGTCTCCGGCAATTTGTTCGGGCCTGTTGGCAGCCAGTGCTTGGCCTTTCGTTCGGCGGCGGCGTGCGTCTTCGCCCAGGCAAAAAACTTGTGAAGATCGAAGTCAAAATCTGCTGCGACAGCAGCTCTGGCATCACGGACTTCGTGGACAATGTGGTCTTTCATATCTGGGGCTTGGTGAGGAGTTCAGGTGTGCAAATCACGGGCATGTGAAGGTGGTGGTAAGTGCAATACTCAAAGAGCGTCTTCTGAAGAGTGGCGTTCGCAAGATGCGTGCAGTTCCACGTCAGCAAATAATCCATCCGATGAACGATGGCGAAGGCAACATGCGTCGCATCCATCTCTGTCTTCTGGGGTAGCTGTAGAAGCTGGACGATGGAATCGGCCAGCCGCTGAACCTCCGTCGTGACATCAAGTTCGGGGATGCCCACCATCGCCTTCAACCGCCTCGCGGCAGCAGAGACATCGCCCTTGGAAATCTCGGCACGCACGGCAATCGAGGAGTAGAGCCGAAACCGCATCCGCTCATGGTCCCACCAGTCCTGCGTGATCCGCTGATGAGATGACATCGGCTCCTGATGGCTGCGGTGCGCAGTCAGGTAGCTCGGTATCGTCGTTTCAACGTAAACGGTCTCCATAACGAGTGATCATACTCGAAAATTGATCTTCGTAAAGTGTCCTGAGCTGCGAGGGATACCGCCTCTGCGATTGCCCATATTAACGTTGCGCATGACCTGCCACTACGAGCTGGCGGTCGGGGTGCTTTAGCAGCCCGAGTGCCAGCTT
>JBGSVX010000159.1:0-12423 GCA_041752795.1 Terrimicrobiaceae bacterium | reverse complement strand
TGCCCAAGTGACCAATCCGCCGATTGATCCAATCCGCGAAAAGCTGGTCATGTCACTTTACACAGTGCTCGGGTGGCGCAGGAACCTGCTCTCGGAAACGCCCGAGCATTGTCGTCAGATCATGCTGGAAAGCCCGATCCTTCTTGACGCCGAACTCCAAACAATCATGGCGACGGGAGGGGACTTCCCGGCCATCACCATCGATTGCACATGGCCGCTCTCCGAAGAAGCGGGAGGCCTTGAGCCTGCTGTCCAGCGCATTTGTCAGGAAGTGGAAGCCGCCGTGGACCGGGAAGTGCGAATCATTGTTCTTTCAGATCGCGGAGTGAGCCATGACCGTGTTGCGATTCCCATGCTTATTGCCATGGGAGCCGTGCATCACCACCTCCGGAATGTTGGAAAACGCATGAAAGCGAGTATGATTTGTGAGACCGGAGAGGCCCGCGATGTTCACCAAATCGCGTGCCTGATCGGCTATGGCGCAAGTTGCGTGAATCCATGGCTCGCCTTCGAAACCATCCGGGAACTCCACGAAAAAGGCACCATCGAAGGCGACCTCATCAAAGCGTTCCTGAACTACAAAAAAGCTCTCGAAAATGGACTCCTGAAAATCATGTCCAAAATGGGCATTTCGGTTGTAAGCAGCTACCGGGGCGCACAAATTTTTGAAGCCATCGGGCTGTCCTCCAAATTGGTGGAGGATTGTTTTATTGGAACAAGTTCAAAACTGGAAGGCATCGGCTACAAGGAAGTTGCCATCGAAAGCCTGACCCGACATGCCATGGCCTTTGGCGAAGCCCCCATCGAAGCCGGCAAGCTGGATGACCCCGGCTATTACCGCTTCCGCCGGGGCGGGGAACTTCATGCCGTCACCCCACCGGTCATTCAAAATTTTCACACATTTGTTGGAATCAAAGGAGCGGACAAAGCGGGGCGTTCGGAGGACTACAAAAAGTATGTGGATGCCGTGCTGGCTAATTCCCCGCATTCGCTGAGAAATCTGCTGGAGATGGTTCCATTGGAAGCCGTTCCCATTGAGGAGGTGGAGCCGGTGGAAGACATTCGCAAACGCTTCACGACAGCAGGCATGTCTCTTGGAGCACTGTCTCCCGAAGCCCATGAAACCTTGGCGATTGCCATGAACCGTATTGGTGGAAAGTCAAACAGCGGGGAAGGCGGAGAGGACCCCGCGCGTTTCAACCGCAGAGAAAATGGCGACCTTGCCAACAGCGCCATCAAACAAATTGCCAGCGGACGATTCGGGGTGAGCGCGGCCTACCTCGCCAGCGCAAAAGAAATTGAAATCAAAATGGCGCAGGGCGCAAAACCCGGCGAGGGAGGTCAGTTGCCCGGCCACAAAGTGAGCGCCTACATCGCGAAATTGCGTCATGCCAGTGAAGGCGTGACCCTTATTTCTCCGCCGCCGCATCATGACATCTACTCGATCGAGGATCTTGCCGAACTCATCTACGATCTCAAGCAGGTGAATCCGCGTGCGAGGGTTTGTGTCAAACTGGTGGCCGAGGCCGGTGTGGGCACCATTGCCGCCGGGGTTGCCAAAGCCCATGCTGACATCATTCTGGTGAGTGGACACGAAGGCGGCACCGGGGCTTCTCCTCTGAGCTCGGTAAAAAATGCCGGGAGCGCATGGGAAATGGGCGTCGCAGAAACTCATCAGGTCCTTCTTTTGAACGGTCTGCGCAATCGAATCACACTTCGCACCGATGGCGGCATGCGCACAGGGGAGGACATCATTTATGCCACACTGCTAGGCGCGGAAGAATACAACTTCGGCACCGCGGCCCTCATTGCCATGGGCTGCGTTTATGTGCGTCAATGCCACCTCAACACCTGCCCGGTGGGCGTTGCCACACTTGACGATCGCTTGCGCGGAAAATTCAAAGGCAAACCAGAAAATGTCGTTGCCTTCTTTGATGCCGTCGCAAACGAAGTGCGGGAAATCATGGCCCGCCTCGGCTTCCGCACAATTGATGAAATGGTCGGGCGCGTGGACCGCCTGGTTCAACGTCATATCCCCGACCACCCAAAAGCCAACCTGCTTGATCTGAAACCCCTGCTCGTGGATCCGGTGAAAGATGACCCCTCGGCCATCCGCCATGCCACATGGGACAGGAATGACGGGCCAGAGGATCAAACGCTGGATGAGGTCATTTTGCAAGATGCCAAGGAGGCGATCAATGATGGCAAACCCATCGTGCTGGACTACAAAGTGGAAAATGACAACCGCGCCGTCGGCACCCAGGTCTCCGGTGAGATTGGATACCAATACGGTGAGGAGGGGCTTCCAGAGGGAACCATTCATCTCCGTTTGACTGGCACAGCAGGTCAGAGCTTCGGAGCATTTCTTGCGCCGGGACTGCATATGACCCTCTCCGGTCAGGCCAATGATTATGTTGGCAAGGGCATGAGTGGAGGCGAAATTGTGATTCGTCCGCCTTTGGGTCACAAGTTTCTTGCGGAGGATTCCATGATCCTTGGCAACACAGTTCTTTATGGCGCCACCGGCGGACAACTCTTTGCCTGCGGCCGGGCCGGGGAACGCTTCGCCGTTCGCAACTCAGGGGCCACGGCCGTGGTAGAAGGAATCGGTGACCACGGATGCGAATACATGACCAATGGAACCATCGTGATCCTCGGCGAAACCGGTAAAAACTTTGGTGCGGGAATGACCGGAGGCGTGGCCTACATCTTTGATGAATCCGCCGCCTTCGAGAGCCTCTATAATCCCCAATTGGTCGAGCCCGTCCGGACCTCGGATCCCGAGGACATCAACCTCTTGATGGCTTTGATCTCCCGGCACCATTACCTCACCCAGAGTGCACGCGCTGAAGAAATCCTCGCAGATATTCCGGGCAACCTCCCAAAATTCTGGAAGGTCGTCCCCATCGCAACAACGCCAAAAATGGCCGCCGATCCCCAGCCAGAACCAATTCCTGCGATCAAAATTTAGGCGAACGTGCCATAACTGAAAATTTCTTTTCATTGCACTCCGCCCGCGGGTCAGATTACCCTGATGGGCTCAATTTTTTGGATGGGTGGCAGAGTGGTCGAATGCGCACGCCTGGAAAGTGTGTGAGGCTTAACCGTCTCCGAGGGTTCGAATCCCTCCCCATCCGCCACAATCGCCGCAGGCGGTTCAAAAAGAAAAACGGAGGGATGAGAACGCAGTTCGACTGCCATCGCGTCAGCGATTCCCCCAATGGGGCGAAGCCCCCCACTATGCAGAGCCTGCCGCAGGCAGGATAATCCCTCCCCATCCGCCAAAATCGCCGCAGGCGGTTCAAAAAGAAAAACGGAAAAATCCCTGCTTGCAAAAACGGCTCTCTCTGAGAATATTGCGTCAGGTGCCAAAACCTAAAAGCCCGCTTCTGGAAACGGAGGCGGGTTTTTCTTTTTTAAAAGTTGGCGAACTGGGGATGTCGGAGAATGACCTGTTCCCAGAGCGGGTGTTCCGAGGTTGGGAGGTCGGCCGGGAATCTTGCGGAGGACCGATTCCATCTGGCGAGCCACTCCGAACCGAGGAGGTCATGATGTTCGCGAATGGCGGGAGATGTGAGCGCGATGGTCGTTTCTGATTTGTCGCCCGTGCTGCGGCCTTGGGCCACATGGAATCCGGCCGCCAGCATGGCAACGCGGGATGCGGTGGAGCACGTGTAGGTAAAGAGCTCCACGGGGCGATCCTCACACACTGCAAACAGCCGCCGAAACGCAGTCATCGTCCAAGCTTCGGCATTGGTCTTTCCGGAAAACATATCGTAAAAAATAAAATCCGGCGGGTGAGGGGCGGATGCCATAACATCCAGAAAATTTCCTTCGATGAGATTCCATGTTAATCCGGGACGGGTTTTCGAAACCCACGCACCGGATTTCAGGATGGTGGCTGGTCCGCCATGACGCAGGTAGGGGAACTGGTCATTGTTTCGAAAAGCGAGGCGGAGGGAATCGAGGTCATTTTCGAAGCTGATGATATGTAGATCGCGAAGTGGCTGTTCCTGGGATTCGTGGCAGGCAATTGCGGCCATGGCATTGGCTCCGGCCCCGAGACCAACGTCCCAGACGGTCAGCGGTCCGTTCCCGGGTTCCCGAAGGCGTTCGGAAAGGCGGGCTTGATCGGTGTAGAGTCGCCGGGCCTCCTCCATGGGAGGGGTGCGCGAGTGCATGATTTCGCCCGAATGAATGTGGCGGATGCTCGCGAAGCCTTCCCACGCTTTGTGAATTTCATAGTGACCGAGGGCCAGGCGTTTCGGAATCTTGATTTTTTGTGCAATGACCGGATTGTCAATGTCGTCCTCGTGGAGGAATTGCCGTTTGGCATGATAGAGCGGCAGGAAGGCATCGGACAAAATGGCTTCCCGGATTTCGCGAAGGAGTTGGTGATAAAAATGGATGTTGTGTTTGCCGAGGAGTTGCCACCCGAGGGTTTCCTGGGTTTTTGTGAGGTGGTGGAGGTAGGCACGGGAATACCGTGAGCAGGTCAGGCAGGAACATGCGGGGTCCAACTTTTCCTCCGAAAACTTGTAAACACCACGGCGCATTTGCAGGAATCCACGCGATGTGAACGCTCCACCGCGCTGGGCCACTTGGGTTGGGATAATGCAATCAAACATGTCCACTCCCCGGTGCACGGCCTCCAAAATATCCAGCGGCGTGCCAACACCCATCAAATAACGCGGCTTGTCTTCGGGCAGCAAATCCGCCGTGAAGGCACACGTGTCTTCGCGTTCGCTTTTGCCTTCCCCCACAGCCAACCCGCCAATCGCGTATCCGTCAAATGGCAATTCCAGCAGGCCGTTCACACTCTCTCTGCGCAGTTCCGGAAACAGGGCTCCCTGCGCAATGGCAAACATGGCCTGAGGAGAATCGCCCCGCGCAGCCAGACTCCGGGCCGCCCACCGCTGTGTGAGCTCCAAGGCCGTTCTCGCAACCGATTCCTCCGCAGTCGAGGCCACGCACTGATCCAAGGCCATCATAATATCGCTCCCGATGGCCATCTGAGCCCCAATGCTCACCTCGGGACTCAACAAAATGGATTTGCCATCCGTGTAGCTCTGAAAAACTGCGCCCTCCTCGGTCATCGACCTCGAATGCGGCAACGAAAAAATCTGATATCCGCCGGAATCGGTCAGCACCGACCGCTCCCAACTCATAAACTTGTGAATTCCTCCCAGTTTTCGAAAAACGTCCAGCCCCGGACGAAGCAGGAGATGATACGTGTTCGCGAGCAGGATCTGTGAGCCGGAGTCCTCAAGGGACTGGGTCAGCTGGGCCTTGACCGTGGCCTGCGTGCCGACAGGCATGAAGAGTGGTGTCAGGACCTCATTATGCAAGGTCCGGAAACGGGCTGCGCGAGCTCGGGACCCGGTGGCACGGGCTTCCAATTGAAAAGGCAGTCGGGAATTCATGGTGCAGAGTGACTGCGTTTTGTGGAAATCATCAGCCGGGCAGTAATCCCGCTCATCAAGCCTCCTGTCAAGAAACGGGTTGTTTGCAGCCCGCACAAAGCGTCCCTGCAGAGATCACAATGCGGCGCAACCCTTGTTGGTTTCCAGTTTGAAGGGTTGCCGGTTTTCTGCGTATTTTGCACTTGCGTCGAAGAATGAGCCGACAAAGATGAATGCTCATGGAACTTGAGCCTCTTCATCCTCTGCAGATCGAACGTTTTCGCGCCATGAGTTTCCGGGAGAAAATGGCGGTTTCCCAAGGTTTGTTCCGCATGGCACGGCGGGCCCGATTGGAATCCGTCCGCAAAGCCCACCCCGGGATGGATGAGAAGCAATGCCTTCACCTGGTGGCTAAAGAATTTGCCCGATCCAGAACCTAGCCTGCGCGTGGACTTGATCGATTCACCCGGCACACGATTTTCCCATGCGCATACCCACCTCTGAGGACCGTTCCGCTTTGCAAAATCCGCCCCGGGGTCCGGTCGTGATGCGGCAGACATGGAAAGATCTACTCTTCGCGCATTGGCCGGTGCCGCCAGCACAGGTTCAACAAACGCTGCCGGAGGGCCTGTTTGTCGACACCTTCGATGGACTTGCCTGGATCGGGGTTGTGCCATTTTTTATGCAAAATGTGCGACCGGTCGGATGTCCCTGCATCCCGGGAATTTCCAACTTTCTGGAATTAAACGTTCGCACCTACGTGCATGATGCCGCCGGTATTCCAGGAGTTTGGTTTTATTCTCTCGATTGCAATCAGCCTCTTGCTGTTTGGATCGCCCGAAACTTTTTCCACCTGAATTACCGACATGCCACCATGCACGCCGAGCGGTGCGGCCCGGGAATCTCTTACTTCTCCCGGCTGAAATCCGCAGCATGGGAAGCCACATTTCACTATCACCCCACAAGCCCGCCGACTCAGGCTACCCCCAATTCTTTGGAATTCTTTTTGCTTGAGCGATACCTCCTCTTCAGCTCAGACCGACGCGGGCGGATCTTCAGCGGACGAGTCCATCACTCCCCCTACGAAATCAGTCAGGCCTCTGCCACAATCAGCCTGGATGCCATGGCGGACCTCACAGGGTTTCCCCCAATAATGTGCGAACCAGCGCACTTGTGTCAGTCCGCAGGGGTTGACGTGCGCATTTTTCCTCTCACCGTGCATAGAGCGGGCGGTGGGGCCTGAAGGATTTCGACCCGGTTGACGAACCCCCGTCATCTTCCTATACCTGTTGCATGAACACCCCGCTGGCTGTGATCAGTGACATCCATTCGAATTTTGAGGCGCTGACCGCGGTGCTTGAGGATGTGCGGTCTCAGGGGGTTGAAAACATTGTTTGCCTCGGCGATACAGTGGGTTATGCGTCCGGGGTGAGATCCTGCGTGCGCACTGTCCGGGCGTTGGGGTGTCCGGTGTTGTTGGGAAACCATGATGAAGCCGCCTGCCAGTCTCGGCCGCCGGAGGATTTTAATGACACTGCGGCGGCGGGAATTATTTTTGCGGCGGCGCGACTCACCGAGGCGAATCGTTCATGGCTCTCCTCGCTGCCAAAAACGTTGGAGATTTCGGGGCTGACATTTACCCATGCCTCCTTGGAAAAGGATTACGAGTGGGCCTACATCCTGGGCGCGGATGATGCCCGCATGCATTTTGAGGAGCAGCGCACGCCAATTGCCTTTTGCGGTCACACCCACTACCCGATGGTCTGGATCGAGGAATCTCCCATGGGGCGGATACGTCAGCGACTTGGTGAGGGCATCGTGTCCCTTCCGCCATCAGGAAAAGTGCTCGTGAATGTGGGCGCGGTTGGTCAGCCCCGGGATGGGGATCCCCGTTCCTGTTATGTGATTTACCGACCCGAAACAAACACCGTCGAGTTCCGGCGGGTGTCTTATGATCTCCAACAAACACGCAAAAAAATCCTGCGTGCAAAACTTCCCCGCTTCACCGCCAACCGGCTCTTGAAGGGTCAGTAAGTGGCTCGTAATTTGCTCAGCATGGGCTTGCCGGAAAACCGGGGAATTATTCGATGTAAATTTTGGCTTTGACACCTTCGTGAACTTCTGTAGCTTTTCATTCCCCTTCCATCGGACTTCCTGCGGGCTTCGGCTTGTGGGATTACGAAGGATGGGAAACCGACCGGTGACTTCGTTCTTTACAAGCGGCTTATGCCAAAAACGCCCATGTAGCTCAGTTGGTAGAGCACGTCCTTGGTAAGGACGAGGTCACCGGTTCAAACCCGGTCATGGGCTCCACCGCTGACAAAAAACGAGTTCACCACATAATCTCAACACAAAACAAAGATGGCTAAAGAACAGTTCAAACGCGACAAACCGCACGTCAACATCGGCACAATCGGCCACGTTGACCACGGCAAAACCACGCTCACGGCCGCGATCACCACGGTGCTCGCCAAATCCGGTGGAGCGACAGCAAAAAAATACGACGAGATCGACGCCGCTCCTGAAGAAAAGGCGCGTGGCATCACGATCAACACGGCGCATGTGGAATACGAGACCGCCAATCGCCACTACGCTCACGTGGATTGTCCGGGTCATGCCGACTACGTCAAAAACATGATCACCGGCGCCGCCCAGATGGACGGTGCTATTCTGGTCGTCAACTCCGCCGACGGACCAATGCCTCAGACCCGTGAGCACATCCTGCTCGCCCGTCAGGTCGGTGTGCCATCCATGGTCGTGTTCATGAACAAAGTGGACATGGTGGACGACAAGGACCTCCTTGAACTCGTCGAAATGGAAGTTCGCGAACTTCTCAGCAAATACGAATTCCCCGGTGACACGATTCCAATCGTCAAAGGCAGTGCCCTCAAAGCACTCGAAGGCGACGCCGAATACGAAAAAGCCATCACCGACCTCATGGCCGCTGTGGACGAATACATCCCTCAGCCTGAGCGTCCGAAGGATATGCCCTTCCTCATGCCTGTGGAAGACGTGTTCAACATTGAAGGTCGTGGCACGGTTGCCACTGGCCGCGTCGAACGTGGTATCCTCAAAAAGATGGAAGAAGTCGAAATCGTCGGCATCCGTCCCACAGCCAAAACGACTGTCACCGACATCGAAATGTTCCGCCGCCTCCTCGACACCGCCGAAGCCGGCGACAATGTCGGTGTGTTGCTTCGTGGCATCAAGAAGGATGACATCGAACGCGGTCAGGTGATTGCCAAACCCGGCAGCATCACCCCGCACACCAAGTTCAAAGCCGAGGTGTACGTCCTCAGCAAAGACGAAGGTGGACGTCACACCCCGTTCTTCTCGAACTACCGGCCTCAGTTTTACTTCCGCACAACGGACGTGACCGGCTCGATCAAACTCCCCGAAGGCGTGGAGATGGTTATGCCTGGTGACAACGTTTCGCTCGAAGTCGATCTCATCACCCCAATCGCCATGGAAAAAACCATTCGCTTTGCTATCCGCGAAGGTGGTCGTACCGTGGGTGCGGGACGTGTGGCCGAAATCATCGCCTGACGTTTAGAAAGTCTCCAAGCCATCAAAGGACAGTAGCTCAATTGGTAGAGTAGCGGTCTCCAAAACCGTTTGTTGGGGGTTCGAGTCCCTCCTGTCCTGAATTGGCTGGTGTTTTCAACAACCCGGCGGATCAACATGTTTACAAAACTCAGAAAATTCACAGGCGAGGTCCGTGGTGAACTGGCAAAAGCCCAGTGGCCATGGGATCCCAACGAAAAAGGCATCCGTCGTTTCAAGGAACTCGGAGACTCCACCAATGTCGTGATCGTCGCGATGGTGATCCTTGGCGGATTCATCGCTCTTGCCGATTTTATCCTCGTCAACATCGTGGAATTTCTCGTTCGCTGATTCTTCCCCCCACAACCAGATTTTATGCCAATTGCCCCTCGCGACCAGTGGTTCGTAGTTCATGTGCTTTCCGGCCATGAGCAAAAAGTGAAAGACAATCTCGATCGTCGAATCAAACTTGAGGAGATGAGCGAGCACATCTTCGAGGTTTTGATTCCCACCGAGCGCGTTCAGGAAATCAAACGCGGCAAAAAGACGGAAACCACCCGCAAGTTTTTTCCCGGTTACCTGATCGTCAACATGCACCTGCTGGATGACAACAACCAGCTCATGGAGCGCACATGGTATTTCATTCGGGAAACCGATGGAGTCCTCGGGTTTGCCGGAACCAAAGATCGTCCGACGCCGATGCGCGCCAAAGAGGTCGAAGGCCTCCTTGCTCAAGTCAAGGAACGCGAAGACTCGGTCAAACCAAAAATCAGTTTCGAAGTCGGCGACAAGGTCAAAGTCGCAGACGGTCCCTTCCAAAACCAGAATGGTGTCGTGGAAGAGATCGATCCGGAACGCGGCAAACTGCGCGTCTCGGTCACCATTTTCGGTCGCGAAGCGCCCGTGGATCTCGAATACTGGCAGGTCGAAAAAGCCTGATGTGGCATCGGCATCCTGCCGATGATCCCACCCCAACTATCCTGAAAATGTGGTGCAAACATTTCCAGCGGCCGATCTTATTGCTGTGCTGTGCCTGCATGGCTCTGGCCCTCGGTGGCTGCAATATCAAACGCCCACCACGCCCGAAATTGCATGTCCTCGATTTCATCGTGCTGGACAGCAAAACCAAACTCCCGGTCAATTTTACCCTGAACACGGAAGCCATTCCGCTCAACACGCCACTGCTGCTTGAGGTTTCTCTGGAAGGCCGCAGCCGGATGACCTGGCTGGGCCCGTATTCCCTCCCCGTCAAAATTGAAGCCGAGGGCTACGCCCCCGCAGAATTGGAGGGCGGGTTTGTGAAAGTCATCGACCGATTCACAACAGCCCCGCGTGTCGATTCCGCAAAGTTAATTCTTCTGGAAAAGAAATAGTGCCAGGTGACATTGGCAACCTGCTTTGCCGTTCAGGAATCCCTGGCAAGCAGACCCTCCACGAAAGTCCGTGTCCCCTGGCAAATCGTCGATGGAGAGACATCTTCCCCGACGTTCGGGTCCAAACAAAAACGCGGCAAAGCCGCCAGCCATTCTCGAGCGGACGCCGGGGACGGCATCCCTCCAAGTAAACATTACCATGGCAAAACGAGCTCGTGTGGACGGTTCCGCTTGTCGGAACCCCTCAACCCATTGGGAATTCCCTAGAGCTACTTTTTTAACAAGTCCCGAATTTCCGTGAGCAGTTCCTCGGATTTGCTGGGAACGGCGGGTTCCGGTTTCGGGGTCTCGCGGTAAACCTTGTTGAGCGTTTTCACGATGGCAAAGACGCAGGCCGCCACGATCAAAAATTCAATGAGGGCATTAATAAACGAGCCATAGGCAATGACCGGTGCTCCCGCGGTTTTTGCGTCCGCAAGGGTTGTGTAGACCTGGCCATTCAGGGTGATGAACAAATTGTTGAAATTCACTCCGGAGAGCAAAAGTCCGATGGGAGGCATGATCACATCCGTCACCAGAGAGGAAACAATTTTTCCAAAGGCCGCGCCGATAATCACGCCCACTGCAAGGTCCATCACATTGCCTCGGGCAATGAAGGCACGGAATTCAGATAAGATTTTCATGGATTCAAAATGAAGAAATGAGGCGGGGAGTCAATTCGGATTCCTGGAGAGTTTGGGTTTGAGAACAAGGAAGTTTCGAACCGTGCCAAATTCCGGAATCGAGAGTGGTGTGTCTTTGGCCCAAAGCGCCGTGGAACTTCCCCCATCGAGGTTCAGGGCATTTTTGACAGAGAATCCGGAACCGAGGTCGGGTAGGGAAAGTATGGCGGCAGCTTGGGCAAGAGACACCGGAGATGTGGCAATCAATGCCCAGTTGCTCCTTCCGTCATTCGCAATAATCGTGCGGCGAGCCCGCTTCGTATCATCAAGCCCGGAGATCACTGCGCCCCCTTCAATCAGCCAGGGACCGCCTTGCACTGCCTGACGCACATCCTCGCCCATCACAAAGTCAGAGGCACGCACCATCTCGAGCCTGTTCTTGCGATTGGCAAAAATCCCACTCAGCAATTTGGCCCGCTCGAAACTGTGATTGGTGTCTCCGCCAATGACGACCAACCCGAGCGGACGACCGTCGGCATGAAAGTAACTGGCATTGCAGCCTGCAACCCCTCCAGCAGCAGGTGCTGCCTCCACCAAACGACGTGGATTGGCGGGCGGATTGTCAACGACCACGGTGTCATAGTCCCGTGCGCCATAAACCACCACAGAGATCCGGGCGGTTTCTGTTCCAGCCCGCAGAGTCTGTTCCCAAACTTTCGCTCCTCCCGGCAGGGTCCCGAGGTTTTTGACCCCGTCGGCCTTCCAGTCCGCCGCATGGGCATTAAGGAGCAGAAGAAAAATGAGAAATACACTGCGCATGACAGGGGCTTTTCTGGCACACCAGACAAGCCCCGTCGAGCATGGAGTCGGGCATTTTTCTTAATATTTCACACTGCAACCATAGGGTTTCGTGGTGGAGACAGTGACCGGCTTGCCTGCAAGAACTTCGTCCAGTGCGGCCGTCACATGATTCAACGCCGAGTCAATGTCCGCCGGATCCACCGAGGCCTTGTCGTCAATCGCGCCCATATAAACAAGCACGCCCTCGGGATTGATTACGAACATTTCAGGAGTCGTTCGCGCGTTGAACGCTTTGCCAACTGTGCCGTCCTCATCAAGCAAGTACGCGGTTGCGTTGGCATTTACCTCTTTGGATTTTGCAGCGGCTGCGGCAGCATCCATATGACCCTGTTTGCCCGGGGCCGAGGAACAAATCGAAAGCCAAACAACGCCTTTGTCCGTCGCCGCTTTTTGAAGTTTCTGCATATTACCGGGTCCATAATGCTTCTTCACAAATGGACATCCGTGATTCACCCACTCAAGAACAACCGTCTTGCCTTTAAAATCCGAAAGGCTGTGTTCCTTCCCGGAGGTGTCCTTCAATTTAAACTCCGGTGCAGGTTTCCCGATTGCAGGCTGAGCGTGGACTGCAGGAACAAGGGT
>JBGSVX010000158.1:0-10092 GCA_041752795.1 Terrimicrobiaceae bacterium | reverse complement strand
GTATTGCACATGGACAGAATAGGGGTTCTCCTCATCAGGCTCCTCCACCACCCTGCTTGACAGAATCACCGCCGACACCTTTGGCCAGGAATACGTCTCCAGGGTGCGAAGAACCTCGCGTCCGATCAGAAAAAGGAAAAGCAGCCCAGCAAGAAAAAAGACGGCGAAGAACAATGTCCCAACCAATCGGCCCACCAGCCCTCGAGGTTCTCCAGTGAGATTGCCGCTCTGAATGGTCGATCCCATGACCAGTCAATCCAAGACCAGATTACCGACGTTTGGAAGAAAGATTACTTGTCAACGCGAACCCGGAGAAACCGTTTGCCACCGGCAGGAAGCGGAGAGGAATCGGTGACGGTGACTGTTCTCTGACCCGAACCTGTATCCGAGACGGTGCTCAGGGAGCCGATGACCGAGGTGCGGGCTCCTCCGACACTTCGTGCAATGTCGGTCCATGATCCGATGGCAAGAGTCGAGGAGGATTGTACCGTGTAGGTGAGGTCTGTGCGGCTGGCATCGCAGGGAAAAGAAATTTTTACCGAGCTGCCGACAAGGGAGGATGTGATTGCTGGTTGATCGGCAACCTTGGGATTTTTCCCAAAGGCATATTCGAGCAAGTTGACCGTGCCATCGCGATCAAAGTCCTGCGTAAGGGCCGCCTGTTCTCCAGAAATCTCGGCCGCACTGAACCATCCGCTCTGCCATGTGGTGAAAGGGGTGATAGCCGATTGGGCTGTGACCAATTTCAGGGGGCTGTCATTGAACCACTTGGTTCCTACATTAGGACGCATTCGCAGGTAATACGTGGTTCCGGCCACCAAGGAGGAGCCTGCTGTTGTTGCATTGAGCGTGAACGAGGTGGCGGAGGAGGCCAGGGTCGTGCTGGTGGTATTGACCAGTTCCGTGGCGGAGGAAACGGAAATATCATCCAAAAAGATCCCTCGGTCCGTGTCAGTTCCGAGAAATGTGGAACCATTCCAACGGAACATGAACCGAATGCGCACGAGCTTTCCTGCGTAGGGGGTCAGACTGATTGAACGTGCCTGAAATGTGGAGTCCCAATCGAGGCTGGACCCGCTTCCGTTGCCATTTCTTACCCAGAGTTCGGTCCATGTCAGTCCGCTGTCTTCGCTGACTTCTGCGCTGAGCCGACTGCCTGTTGTGACCCATCGGAAGAGATCATAAAAAATCAATTGGCTGGTGGCCGACGGCATAATGTCGCGATCCACCTCAAAGCCTTGTTCTGAAATGGCAAAGCTGGGAAACGTGAGGTGATACGCACCGGTTCCCGAACGTTTGACCGTGCTTTGGGTGAGGTTATAGTCGAGGGATGTTTTGTTGAGGATGGCCAGAAGGTTCTCGCCGGCAGCACTCCATGCGGCGGTGGATCCCGTGCTCACTCGAAGGCGGTATTGGTCTGCTTGGGTGATGGAATTGAAGGTGTAGTTTCCTCCGGTGACCGGGACCGTGGAGTTTCCTGAAATGGTCATCGACTGACCCAGCACATTGGGGTGGAACGATGTCACCGAATACGAATGGGAGGTTGGGATTCCTGTGCCTGAGATACCGGAGACGGTGACTTGAAACACGACGTCCTGAAGGCCGGCCACGGAGAGCGTGGATGGTTCCCACGCAATCGTGTTGTCGCCGAATCCCGGGGAGTTGTTCGTGATGATGATGACCGGAACGGCAACGCTATTTCGAGTCATGGTCACCGTGGCATTTCCAAAATTCGCTCCAGGGTAGCTGAGTGACCAGCGGGCAGGCACAAGGTTCTGGGGAACGAATCCGGCATTTGGCCATGCAAAAAATCTGTTGGTTACTGTGGTTCTCGAAGTGTCGTTGACCCAGATCGCATTGCTTGCGGGGCTTGCTCCGACCGGAGGCACATCCCCCGTTCCCATGATCAGCCCTCTTGAGTAAAGCAGCCATCGCCGGTGGCCCACGACTTCTTTGCCTCCACCATTATCGGTCATATAGGCATCCACGGCGCCCGCTCCATAGAGCCCGAGGGCGATATTGGATTTTTGTGCGGCCTGGTACGCATTGGCCGTGTAATAGAGCCATGAAGAGGTTGGGGAGTGATCGAGCCGATCATTTGCCGAAAACACAAGAGCCGCCTCCTGGCACTTGGAGCTCTTCGTGGCATCAAACGTGATATCCGCCGGCTGCCCGGTGAGCGCCCGGTAAAAATTGATGCGGCGGCGCACATCGTCCTTGAAGGCGGCACTTGTGGTGCCGGGGGTTCCCGTGCTCAGGTTTCCGGTCCACGCCATGTTTTGAACGTATCCATCGGAGGCCGTATAGATGGTGTGATAAAAGGACAGGACGTCAGTTCGACTTGTTGCATTCACCGTAAATCCCTGAACGGCGGTCGGGCTTCCCGTGCCGGGAGTCCATGCCCAAAGGCCGGGAGCCCAACCGATCAATGCAATACATGCCAAGATCTCCGAGTTCCGAAGAATCCGGGGTTTCAAGAACGTTCTCTGGGGGAGACAATTCATGATCAGGGAGGGCCTATGCGGCAGAATCCGGATCAGACGACCGGCCTCGGTGGATAGCTGCAAAACATGAAAACAGGGGATTCATGGCACTCATAGAATTAACTCCGATCAGAGCTGTTTTGCAAACGCAGATTCCCTCATTCGTCCAGTGGGTGACTTTGGAATTTTGCAGCAACCTGTTTTGCAGCGCGTTCGCCAGACCTCATTGCGGCTTCAATACTGCTTGTGGCCGTGTGGTCCCCCGCGAGGAAGAGATTCGGAAATGGGGAAACAAGCGGAGTTCTTCGGAAGAAGGACGGAGGCTGTTTTTGAACGGCGCGGTCCACTCGATGAATGTCCACAAGGTTCATGGTTTCGGCTGCGGGAAAAATGCAGGAAATTTCTTTACGCGCGGCGGAGGCAAGGGCCGCGGCGGGTAGATTTCCCGGATTGAGGATCGTGGCAACAATGAGCGGATTGCCATTTCCCGAGTAACCCGGAACGACATTTGTGATTTGCACAAAATGTCGGATCAGCCGCCGGCTGCCTGCCGGAAGCACAATGAGTTTTTCCTTGTAGAGGCTCTCGCGGGCCTCGAACGAAACCGTCCAGACACTTGCAAAACTTGGCTCGGGGGCTTGTTGGGGAAGCAGCCTCCGGGCAGCGGCGGAATCCACGGCAAGAATCACAGCTTCGACCGAATGGCTCCCGCCATTTTGCAGGCAAATCCCGGTGATGCGGTCATTGGAAATCTGAAATTCCCGGACCCCGGAATTTGTATGGATCGTTCCCGGAGGCAGGTGTGAAGCCAGTTGCGCGGGAAATGCGCCGACACCCTCAGCGGGAAGAACGGCCCGGCCGAGCGCAAATTTTTTCAGATAATAGAGGAACAGGTTTTTGCTGGCGGTGAGGTCATTGTCCAAAAAGACGCCGGCAAAAAATGGCCTGAGAAATCGTTCGATCGCCGTGGGTGATACGCCACGGCTTTTCAAAAACCTCAGTGTGTCCACATCGTGGGATGTTCCGCAGGGAGAAAGGAGATGATCATCGGAGCGGGTGATGGCCATCGCGGCCATGCGGGCAAGGCGGATTTTGTCAGTCTGGGGAATCGGGGTTTCCCATGCGGTTGGCCAAATCGAAAGTGGATGACGCAGGGGGCTCCGGAATTTCCAAAGCTGTCCACGGTCGGCGAGCAGAGCACCGGAATCAAAGGCCTGCACATCCATTGCTTGCAGGTTCACATGACGCTTTAGTGTGGGATACGAATCCAGAAGCACTTGGAATCCCCGGTCCAAAATAAACCCGCCAACCCGATCTGATCTTACCCGGCCACCAATCGCGTCGGAGGCTTCAAAGACTTGAAATTCCAGGCCGGATTCCTGCAACACTTTCGCTGCGGTGAGACCGGCCAGGCCGGCTCCAATCACGGCAATCATCCCGGATTCAAAGATTTTCGTCGAACCGTCCGATTTTTCGGAATTTGGCGTAACGTTCTTCGAGGAGACGGTCCAGCGGGAGTTTTTTCAGTTCCTTGAGGGCTGACGAAACTGCTTCGCGGAGAGCGGCAGCAGCGGCCGAGAGGTCCTGATGCGCGCCGCCGGGAGGTTCAGGAATCACGCCGTCCACCACGCCGAGTTTCAGGAGTTCAACGGCATTCAATTTGAGGGCCTCGGCGGCTTCCGGCGCATGTTTGCGATGTTTCCAAAGAATCGCGGCACAGCCCTCCGGGCTGATCACCGAGTAGTAGGCATTTTCCAGCATCAGCACCCGGTCGGAAACCCCGATGCCAAGAGCTCCACCAGAACCACCTTCCCCGATGACAACGGCCACAGTCGGTGTCCGCAGAACCATCATTTCCCGGATGTTCACCGCAATGGCTTCGGCAATATGACGCTCCTCGGCACCAACGCCCGGATACGCGCCGGGGGTATCAATCAAAGAGACCACGGGCAGCCCGAATTTTTCGGCAAGCCGCATCAAACGAAGCGCCTTGCGGTAACCTTCCGGGTGCGGGCTTCCAAAATTTCTGAGAAGATTTTCTTTCACGTCGCGGCCTTTTTGTTGGCCGATGAGCACACATTTGATCCCATCAATCGTCGCGAATCCTCCCGGCATGGAGGCATCATCCCCATACAACCGATCGCCTTTGAGTTCGCAAAAATCCTCAAACGCCTCTTTCGCATAATCCAGAGAAAATGGACGGGCGGTGTGGCGTGCAATCTGAACCCGTTGCCAAGAGGTCATATTTGTGTAGATCTCCGCGCGGGTCGCTTCGATTTTGATGCGCATGGCGCGCACTTCGGGATCAAGATCGATGTTTTGACCCGGGAGGTGACTGATCAGATCCTCGAGTTTTTGTTCGAGGTCGGCGATTGGTTTCTCAAAGTCCAGAATCTGCTTTTTCATAGTAACCGGTCAATGGATGGTTCAATGGATGGAAATGGGAGTGCCCCGGGTGACAAGAACAAAAATTTCGCGAAGGTCCGTGGGGGAAAGCACAATGCCGGGAGGCACGGTCTCCTCCGTGCCAGTTGCAGACCGCATGGTCGCTCCGCCGGGGGTTAGCAAAATGGTGCGCTCAGCGTCAAAATATGTCTTGTCGCCAAAGGCAATCCGCTTGCCCCCAATCGCCACAATTTTTTCGCCAACCGTGGATTCCAAGGTGGCGCCTTCTGCAAGGCGGGGAACGCTGGCACCAAGGAGCGGATACGATTTAAAAAATTTGCCTCCATTGGTGACCGTGAGGGTTTTGTTGGCACGGTCCACGGAGATTTTGATATCGAGGGTTGGGATTTGCAGGATTTGACCGATTTTGAGATTGATCGTTTGGAGTTGGTTGACCGTGTAGATTAGTTCTGCTCCGGTTTTTGTTTTGTTCGCGATTTTTGCGAGCGCATCGCCTTTGATGACCGTGTAGGTCGTCTTGCCCGGCCCTTCCGACGGAGAAAACAATTCGGCGGCATTCATTTCCCCGAGCAGGCGATAGGCCTCCGCCACGTCGGGAGCATCCGGGTGTTCGGTCACAAGCGCTTCCATGGCCACACGGCCTTCAGCGGGTTTGCCGGATTTCAGAAGCTCGGCGGCCGCCTGAAATTTTGCAATTCCGGGATGTGGTGGGGGCGGCAGAGCTTTTTGGACAGCAATTTCCTGGCGCTCTTTCTCATCCAGCGATTTGGGTTTCCAAAACAGCTCGTAAGCAAAATACGCAGAACCTCCGAGGACTCCCCCGGCAACAATCAATATGGCTAAAAAACGGAACAACATGGTGCGATGACTGGAATCCTATCTCCGCAATCGGCGGAGGAAAGTCTCAAATAAAGCCCCGCCGCTTCCACTCGCCGATGTTTTCCCCGGCAGAACGCTGGATCAGATCCATCGTGAATTTGAGCAAACAGACCTCCCAGACATCATCCACCCCAGCAATGAGCGTGGATTTGGGGTCATCGGCAGCCTGCATTTCGGCCTGTAATCTCCCGATCACATCATCAATGGGATCATGCAAAACACTTTGCTGCACATCGGTTTTCCGGAGCTGAAATCCATATTTGAGTACTTTGAAATCGTCCGCATTGGATTCAATCCAATCCGCATATCCCCGGGCTCCATCCCCGAAACCATCGAGCAGAAGCTTGCGAAAATTGTGGGGTGACATGATGCGTGGCCGTTCGGCTTCAATACGGCCTCCCCGGACTCGCACGGCGTTGACCTCATCCATCAGCTCGCTCACGAGGAGAAACTGGAAGCTGGTCGTTCCGAAGGTTTCAATTACGCCGCGCGGAGCCACAACAACTCGCGTGTTCTCCATCGCATAGTTGAAATCGTGTTCATCAATCATCGCATCACCATAGGCGGACGCCCAACGCACGCAACTATTGTTCGCAGGCATTTGACAAACCACCCCCCTTGGGCTTTCCCTTGGCAGATATGAATATCCGGATTTTACTGTCAGCCTCGGAGGAGTGGCTTTGAGTGCCGCCCCCGAACACGCGCCGGATGGAACCCCCGCCAAACGGGTGAACCTGCGCACCCCGGATGTCATGGCCAGCGTGCAGGCGCAAGTGGAGAACCATTACCGCAGTGCCTTGGTCGAGCGCATCCGGGATTCGGGTGGGACGCTCACCGTGGGAAACACGACGATCCGGTTGGCGCGTCAGTTCGGATTTTGTTACGGCGTGGAGCGGGCAATTGACCTCGCGTACGCCGCCCGCAAAGTTTTTCCAGATCGCGGCATTGCCCTGCTTGGCGAAATTATCCACAACCCCGATGTCAATGCGCAGATGGCCGCACTCGGCATCCGGCATTTGCCTGCACGCCCCTCTGCCACCGAAATTGCCTCGCTCACCGCAGAGGATATTGTCATCGTTCCAGCCTTTGGAGCAGAAGTCGCCACGGTGCAGGCCGTGAAAGATCTCGGTTGTCAAATTGTGGACACCACCTGCGGGGACGTGATGAGCGTTTGGAAACGAGTGCGTCAGAATGCCCAACAGCAAGTCACCAGCATCATCCATGGGAAGGCCAGTCATGAGGAAACCCGTGCAACCGCCTCGCGAGCGCTTGGCACGGACGGCACCGGCCACTACCTCATTCTCCTTGGCCTGGAACAGACGGATCGCTTCTGTGCTTTCCTCACTGAAGGGGGAGATCCCGCCGCGCTGCTTGCTGAATTTGAAGGAGCCTATTCTCCGGGTTTCGATCCGATGATTCATTTGCAGCGGGTTGGGGTGGCCAATCAAACGACCATGCTTCGCGGGGAAACCGAAGAAATTCAGCGTCGCATACGCGCTGCGATCACCGCACGTGATGGCGGAAGTTCGGCGAACTTCCGGCACTTTGATACCATTTGCGGCGCAACCCAGGAGCGTCAGGATGCCCTCTTTTCCCTCTTGGATGAACCCCTCGATTTTCTGGTTGTCATCGGCGGCTACAACAGCTCAAACACAACCCACCTCGTCGAAATCGGAGAAAAAAAATTGCCGACATGGTTTGTGCGAAATTCCACCTGCCTCACGTCAGAATCGGAGATCCGGCATTTTGATATCCACCAGAAAGAGGAAATTGTCTCGACCGCTTGGTTGCCTGGTAAGGAACGCACACTAACCATTGCCGTGACCGCAGGAGCAAGTTGTCCGAACAATTTGATTGAGGAGACCATCTGCCGGATTTTGGAGCTCCGAGGGGAGGCCCTTCCATGAGCCCCCAACTCGGCATATCCGAACTTCGCAGCGTCATCAAAGACAAGCCCGGACCCGCCCGCATCCATGCGCAAATTGAGGATATCCAGAAGAAAGAGTCCACGAATGGGAAGCCATTTTTTGAGCTGAAACTCCGCGATGCGACCGACGCCCTCTTGCTGCGTGCCTGGACAGACACGCCGGCATTTCAGGCCTGCGAGAACCTCGAAAAGGGTGCGGCCATCGAAGTTGCCGGGGAGTTTCTCATCAATGGCCAATATGGATTGGAAGCGCGAAAGTGGACTGTCCACCACCTCACTCCGGAGGAATCCAAAGTGCTTTTCTCATCTGGCAGTGAAGGTGCCGAGAAGTCCATGGATGATGTGTTGGCCATGGTCGAGAGCCTCGCGGATCCTCGCCTCAAGGCCCTCTGCGAAACATTTCTCCGGGATCATGGAGCCCGTTTTGCCCGCGCCACCGCAGCCCGCGCGAACCATCATGCCCGCCGCGGCGGACTGCTCGCCCACACAGCACAAATGCTCCGAGCGGCCAATGCGATCTGCGAAGTTTATCCCTCACTGAATCGCGACCTGCTTATTGCTGGGACTCTGTTTCATGACTCCGGGAAACTCTGGGAAACCTGCCCGCCAGAGCAGGGATTCGACATCCCACGCGATTTGCGCGGAGAGCTCCTCGGTCATATCACCATCGGCATCGAATTGGTAAATGCTCTCTGGCGCAGCCTGCAAACGGATCAGTGGAAACACCTAACGCCCGCCACGGAAACGGTCCGTCTCCACCTTCTGCACCTCATCGCTGCACATCATGGCCAGCTCGAATTTGGCTCCCCGGTGGAACCCAAAACCCCCGAAGCCATCGCATTGAATGCCATCGATAACCTCGACGCCAAATTGGAAATGCTGACCCAGGCCGCAGCCACACAACCAGAAATTGCCCCCGGCATCCTTGACCGCATCCGACCCCTCAATATCCACCCGGCGGTGCCATTGCCGAAATTTCAAAGCCCAGAAAATCCGTAGGGAGTAATGGCGTCGTCGGATTTGCTGCGATTCCTTGAATTAGGATCCTGTTTTTTAACAAGCTCACGGCTTGGGTAATATTCAGGATGCCGTTGGCAACTGGAACATTTGCCGTCAACACGCACTTGAAATCAGTCTTGCATTAAATCGCGGGGGGGAATTTGAGTGACAAAAACCAGGTCGCGTGTCATGGCTTCGAAAATTTTATGAAAAACATTGTTGTGTTGGATGGATACACTTTGAATCCCCTGCCTCCTGAGCAGCCGTCGGACATCCATCCGTCATGGACAGAGCTCACCAAATTAGCCAATGTGGCGCTGTATCCGCGCACGGCGGTTGGGGATATTGTTCGCGTGGCGAAGGAGGCGGATATTTTGTTAACAAACAAAGTCCCCATTTCTGCAGAGACAATCGCCGCGCTTCCCAGCCTCGAATACATCGGGGTCATGGCCACCGGCACGAACATTGTGGATCTTCAGGCAGCCAAGGCGAGGGGCATACCTGTCACCAACGTGCCTGGCTATTCGACGATGTCGGTGGTGCAGATTGTTTTCAGCCTGCTTTTTGAAGTGGCAGGCAAGGTCGGCGCAACCTCCGCAGAAGTTCTCAATGGTCGCTGGGCTGCCTGCCCGGATTTTTCATTTACGATTGCTCCCTTTTTCGAACTTTCCGGCAAGACACTCGGCATTGTGGGGTATGGGGCGATTGGATCCTCTGTTGCGAAAGTGGCTTCTGCGCTTGGCATGAAGGTCGTTGTTCATTCCCGAACCAAGAAGGATGTCGGTACTGATGTTGAGTGGCTGCCTTTGGACGAATTGCTCGCGTCCTCCGATGCGATCACCCTTCATTGCCCGCTCACTCCGGAAACCAATCAGATGATTAATGAGGGGTCCTTAAAAACCATGATGCCCGGAGCCTTCTTGATAAATGCCGCACGCGGAGGCTTGATCAATGAAGCCGATGTCGCCGCCGCGCTGGAATCCGGTCACTTGGGTGGTTTCGGAGCGGACGTGTTGGTTGACGAGCCGCCGAAGGCATCAAATCCCCTGCTCGTTGCGCCGAGGACGGTCATCACCCCTCACATCGCCTGGGCAAGTGTTGAAGCGCGTCACCGCCTGATGACTCAGATTGTCAAAAACATTGAAGCGTTCCTGTCAGGGCATCCGGTCAATGTCGTGAACAAGTAGCTCGATTCTCGGGGGCGCCAATCGAATGGACCCCTCTTCAGGGTTCGCAACTCGGAATATTTTTTTGAGTTTTTGGACCACCGGCAGAATGCCGATTCCACATTTTTCCAAAAACGCGGTTGTTTATTCCAACCACCGCGGGACGGGACGTGGCTTTTCACCAGGCAGGGTGATTCCGTCATAGATGTCCGCCACCGTGCATCGGAATCCG
>JBGSVX010000157.1:0-6337 GCA_041752795.1 Terrimicrobiaceae bacterium | reverse complement strand
TCATCAAAGGCGGCTCCCATCTGGAAACCGCCGCACGCATTGATATTATCTGCTTTGACAAAACCGGCACGCTGACAGTTGGGAAACCTTCGGTGACCGATCTGCTCACGGAGTCCACCCACGAACATCCTGAGAGGGAGCCCCTCGCCGAAGCGGCTGCCATGGTCCTGAAAATCTGTGGAGCCTTGGAATCCAAATCCGAACACCCCCTGGCTACCGCTATTGTGGGTGCGGCAAAGAAGGCCGGTCTCCTGCTTTCAGAAGCCGCCGCATTCCAAGCCACGCCTGGCAAAGGCGCAGAAGCCGAAGTGGAAGGAATCCGCTACCTTGTGGGCAGCGAAAGATTTTTTAACGAGATTCACGCCAAAAAACGGGAAGCCTTTTCCAACCGGACCCATGCACTTCAGGCCGATGGCAAAACCTGTGTCTGGATGGGGCGGCGGGATGGAAACTCTGTCACCACCGTGGCCGTCTTCGGACTTGCCGACACCCTCCGCCCCGAGGCCAAAGCGATCTCCCAACGCCTCCACAAACTTGGCATCAAAAAGGTCATCATGCTCACCGGCGATCAATCCACTGTCGCCGCAAGCATCGCCCGCGAAGCCGGGGTGGATGAGTTCCGTGCCGAGTTGTTGCCCGCAGACAAAGTGCAGGCCATTCGCGAACTCAAAAAAGAGGGCACGGTCATGATGGTTGGGGATGGGGTCAACGATGCGCCAGCCCTGGCCACGGCAAACCTTGGGGTGGCCATGGGAGCGGCAGGAACGGATGTTGCCATGGAAACCGCTGACGTGGTGCTCATGGGGGATCGTTTGGAAAATATCCCACTCCTTGTGGGCATGTCGCGCCACGCGAAACGCGTGCTCACACAAAACCTTGTCTTCGCATCCGGAGTGATCCTTGTCCTCGTTGCCGCAGCCCTCGGCTTTGCACTCCCCCTCCCCATCGGGGTCATCGGACACGAAGGCAGCACAGTCCTCGTTTGCCTGAACGGACTTCGCCTGCTGATTTACAGAGAAAAAGCGTAAATCCCCAAAAAGATACAGCCCGCCGCAGCGAATGCTGCAACGGGCTGTTGTTCCCCCCAGAACAATCTTCTAATGAGATCAATGTGACAGGGTTTTTTGCCTGCGCAAGAGTTTTTTTTAGAAATTCTAATACCTTTCAGCAAGTCGCTGACGCTTAGGAAGATGCTTGGATAAAAAAATTTAATATTCGGAAAAAAATCCAAGAAAACCGGGGCAGGGACAATGCCGTTCGGGAATTAGCAGCGGATTGGGCGGTCCTGACAGCCGACCGAAGGGAGACATGACCGGGTTTGCAAAATGCGCTGATCTACCTCGCGCAACATGCTCTATTAGAATGACATGCAATTTCCCGATCAACGAATTTCCGAACGGCGTTGGGCTCAGGGAGTGATTCTCACAGCTCGCGTTTTATCGAGTTTCAGAACCCCGGCCTCCCCGGCAGGCAAGATGGCCTTGGGGTCAGTGACTTTTTCCCCTCTCCACTGGACACTGCCTCCCTCCACGAGGCGGCGGGCGTCGCTGCGGGATTTTGAAAGGCCGAAAAGATTTGTGTAGGCCCGGACAACAAGGCTCAGGATGTCGCGGGGGGAGTCACCGGCATCAAACTCTGGCAAGTCGGAGCTTTCCAAATCCCCTTTGGAGAATCGTGTCTCAAAATCTTGACGGGCAGCAGCGGCCACTTCGACACCGTGGTAGCGGGCCGCCACACGCTGAGCCAGAGATTTTTTCGCTAACATGGCATGCTCGTTAGCGGGAAAAGACTCTTTCAAGAGCAAGCGATAATACCGGGGCATCAGTTCGTCGCTGATGCTCATCAGCTTGCCAAACATGTTTCCGGCACTCTCATTAAGAGCCACGTAGTTTCCGAGGCTCTTGCTCATTTTTTGTTTGCCATCCAAACCCTCCAGAATGGGCATGGTGATGACCACTTGCTGCGGCTGCCCCTCTTCCCGCTGAAGATCCCGACCGACCAGATTGTTGAACAATTGGTCTGTGCCACCCAATTCGACATCGGCACGCACTTTCACCGAATCCCATCCCTGCATGATGGGATATTGGATTTCGTGCGCACGGACAGGCAGTCCGGAATCAATGCGCTTACGAAAGTCTTCGCGCTGGAGCATCTGCTGAAGGGTGACCCGGCTGTTCAGGCGAATGACCTCCTCAAAACTCATGGCCTCGAACCATTCGCCATTAAAAACAATGTGCGACCGCTCACGGCTCAGGATTTTGAAGGCCTGTTCCTGATAACTTTTGGCATTGGACAGCACCTGGTCATGGGTCAATTGCGGACGGGTTGCCGACCGACCGCTGGGGTCGCCGATCATCGCAGTAAAATCTCCAATGATCAGGATGGCGTCATGACCCGCATCCTGAAACTCCCGCAGTTTCGAAAGCACCACGCCGTGACCGAGATGGATATCCGGGGCGGTGGGGTCAACCCCGAGTTTCACGCGCAGCGCACGGCCCTCCCCGAGTTTCTTTTTGAGATCTTCTTTGCTGATGACTGCCTCCGCGCCCTCGCAGAGACGCTCCACCTGATCATTGATATCCGACATGAGAAAGTTAGTGTCCTTTGTTAAGAAGTTTCCGGAGGTCCTCCACCGACATGTCTTTGCGGACATGGTCGGAAATGGAATCAATCGATCCCTGCGCGGTTGCCCGGAGCTCCCCCTGTTTTACTGGCACGGGCTGCCGCGAGTCCGCCGCTTTGCTCTGATCCAGATACGGGCGATCTCCGGTCGCACTCTTCACCTCCACCTGACGATCAAAATTTTTGAAGGACGGCTGGGATTCCATATTCCATGGTTTTGTCCCGGTGGCGACCTTCGAGCCAAACCAAGGGTTTTTGATCCCCAGAAACGAACGGGTGGACGTGTAACTGGCGGTTTGAAAACTCTGATCCGCTGTCATGTCCTTTTTAAAGCCCCTTGCCCCCTGAATTTTAACACCCGAGGAATTCTGAAAAGTGCGTCCTTCAAAGTCACTGATGCGGCTCATGTCCGGGATGGCAGTCATTTTCGCCTCGTCCGCATGCGCCACCACGGCACACGCAAAAAGCATCAGAGGGAACAAAGACTTCATGATCAACCATCATAAGCAAAGACCGGTTGCATGGCAAGAACGCTGGTTGGCTGCTTCTTCTTCAGTTGTCAAAGCCATGCGTTGGGGTCATTGGTAACACATGACATCCAAAGAACTTTTTCAAGCGGCCTTGCGACGGATTCCAGGCGGGGTGAATTCTCCGGTTCGGGCTTTTCGCGGTGTGGGTGGAGAGCCATTTTTTGTGAAATCGGCGAAGGGGTGTCGTCTGACGACGGTGGAGGGCCGTGAGCTCATAGACTACGTGGGAACATGGGGCCCGGCGATTTTGGGTCATGCCCCGGATGCCGTCGTGGCAGCGGTGTGTGGGGCCGCTCCTTCGGCGCTGAGCTTTGGAGTGCCAAATCCGTTGGAAGTGGAAATGGCGGAGACCATTTGTGAGCTGGTTCCTTCCTTGGAAAAAGTGCGCATGGTGAACAGTGGCACCGAGGCCACCATGTCCTGTATCCGCCTTGCGAGAGGCTTCACGGGCCGTGATAAAATCATCAAGTTCGAAGGCTGTTATCACGGTCATGTCGATTCTTTGCTGGTCAAAGCCGGCAGTGGCGCTCTCACCCATGGACAGCCGGACAGTGCGGGCGTGCCGGCGGCTTTGGCTGCTTTGACGCTGACCCTTCCATTCAACGATCCTGAGGCTGTGCGAGCGGCCTTTGCAGAAAATCCCGGTGAGATTGCCGCAGTTATCCTCGAGCCTGTGCCAGCAAACGCCGGGCTCTATTTGCCCGAGCCCGGCTACCTTCAGGAGTTACGCAGACTTTGCTCCGAGCATGGGGCGCTTTTGATTTTTGATGAGGTCATGACCGGTTTTCGCCTGTCACCCGGAGGGGCCCAGGAGATTTACAATATCACTCCGGACCTCACCGCCATGGGCAAGGTCATCGGTGGCGGTCTGCCCGTGGGCGCTTTCGGAGGCAGGGCAGACATCATGGAGTGTTTGTCACCCAACGGTCCCGTTTATCAAGCGGGAACGCTCTCAGGAAATCCATTGGCCATGACCGCAGGCCTGGCCCAGTTGCGGGAATTGGTGCGGGTTGGAGGTTGGTCGCGGTTGGAGGAAATCGGCCAACAGTTTGAAGAAGGAATGAGGGCTGCCATAATCGGCAAACCGCTCACCTTTCAGCGCATCGGCTCCATGTTCTGCCTCTACTTTTGTGAAGGACCCATCATTAACCTTGCTGATGCCAAACGAAGTGACACCACAAAATTTGCAAAGTTTTTCCATGGATGCCTTGAAGGCGGCGTGTATTTCGCTCCTTCCCAATTTGAGTCGGGTTTCCTCTCTCTGGCCCACGGGGAGGCAGAAATCAAAAAAACTTTGGAGGTCGGGAGCCGGGTGCTCAAATCGATTTTTTAGCCTTGGCCAAAAAACAGAGGCCATAAATCAAAAACGGTTGGCCTGCCCGCTTTTTGGACCCCTCTTGAGAAACTTGCCAATCGGCGAACGTCATGGCACGATTTGCCATGCCTTCCCGTCCTCTGCATTCTGGAATTTCCGGCCGCTCCAATGCCCGAAGGAAAACCACCGGATCCGCCGAGATCTGGAATGCAGTGAACAAAGTGCTCACGGTCCTCGTTTTTATGGGCTTTGTTGTGGTGCTCGTGCTCTGGTTTTACCCCGAGGTTCAAAAACGAAATGCCATGGCACGGGATCTCGATCAAAAAGTCGTGGAACTCACAAGTGAGAAGCTCCTTCGAAAACAACGGGAACGAGAAAAATTTCTTTTGGAAAATGATCCCGAATACATTGAGACAATTGCGCGCGATCGGTTGGATTTGATGAAAGAAGGCGAGACGATTTTCCGATTGGATGGTCCGACCGCCCAAGCCGTCCCGACTCCAACTCAGAAGTAGATCGCCTCACACCGTCATCGGGTTGCGGCGCTCTCTTTGGGGTATCTTGCGAAGTTTCCGCCCTCAGGCCAGTTCGCGAATCATTGCGGCGTTCGATGGATCGGAAATCAGTTGGGAGGCCAGAGCATGTTCCCGGATTTGGTCAGGGGTTTTGGCACCGGGGATCGCCACCGTGATTCCGGGTTGAAGGAGCGTCCATGCGAGCGCAACGGCTACAGGCTTTGTTTCCATGACCCTTGCAAGGCCACGGACCCTGTCTGCGAGGGCAAGATTCGCATCAAGATTTTCACGAAAATGGGGACGCTGATGCCGGTAATCTCCACTCGGCGGAAGGTGGGCCGGATCATATTTGCCACTGAGAACTCCTTTGCCAATGGGCGAATACGCCATGATTCCGACACCATGTTCCAGACAGAATTGTCTGCGGCCATCATCGACGGAACGGTCAGCCAGGCTGAATGGCAGTTGATTGCAAATCACCGGCCCGCACGCCATAGCGCAAGCAAGGAGATCATTCGGAAAATTGCTGACTCCGAAACATGCGATTTTTCCTTCGGTGCGCAAGTCGTCAATGGCCGTCATGGTTTCTTCTATCGGCGTCACGGAATCCGGCCAGTGAGCGAGCAGCACATCCAGACGGTCCACCTTCAAACGCCTCAGGGACCGTTCGACCCGCTCAAACAGATGTTCCCGGCTCAGGTTGCATGTGCGATCACCGGATTTTTCTTCACCAAAAAGGGGACCCGTCTTTGTCACAATGGTGACCGCATCCCTCACCCCCAACTCCTTGAGCGCTTTTCCCAATAGCTCCTCGGCAAATCCCCTGCCATACCCTTCAGCTGTATCAATCAGCGAAACCCCCGACTCAACAGCCGCGCCAACCATTTGTACTGCCGCCGGAAGTCCGGATTCGTCTCCGCCGGACTCGCCATAACGGCATCCCGGCCATGACATCGTTCCCGCCCCAATCACCGAAACCTCCGGCCCGGATTTGCCAAGCTGACGCGATATCATCATCACAACATCAAAGCGCAAACCACTGATTCCTGACAGACTTTCCTATTCGCCACAAGCGAGGGCGTTGCCAACATTGGATTCGCCGCCTGCTTTTTGGCGATGACCGGGTCCAACCAGATGTGCGGATTGGCTCCGCAGCCATGGGAGTGCTCACGCAAGATTGATGTCATTTATTGCAATTAATCTGCATTAACAGTTTACGAGCCAAAGAAATTTCCCTTGATCAATAACTCAAACGAATTCCGGTATTTGCCCAGACAACATTATCCTGACCGATATCGCGCAGGGCAGTCATAGCCACACTGTAATTCACCCCGCCGAAGACTTCGACATGACGG
>JBGSVX010000156.1:0-5762 GCA_041752795.1 Terrimicrobiaceae bacterium | reverse complement strand
CGCTTATCTCAAAGCCGGTGGACTCAACCTCAAAATCGCGCACATTTAAGCCCACTCAAAACGACGAAGAGTCAATTTGATATGACCCCGTTCTTGATGAAACCAGCGAGAGGCAACAACAATCCAAACTTTGGGGCTCGGCTTGGCCTCTTGGCCTCTTGCTTAGGACTGACCCCTTTGGCTGCTCTCAGAGGAGAATGAACCTATGAGCAAAAAGAAGCCCACCCCCGGCGGTCGCGCCAAGAAGAAGGCCGAAGTCTCCCTCGTCCGCTCATCGGCGGCGGAATACCTCACCTTTGTCGCGGCCAGCGGTCAGGGCGGGGTTGAGGCCGTTTACGCGGATGAGAACGTCTGGCTCAGCTAGAAGATGATGGGCGTGCTCTACGACGCGGAGACTCACACTGTGAACTACCACATCAAAAAGGTTTTCGCGGACAACGAGTTGCAGGAGGATTCAGTTCTTCGAAATTTTCGAATAACTGCGGCTGACGGCAAAACCTACGACATCCGGCACTACAACCTCTCCGCCATCATCGCTATCTGGTAACTGTCCGATCTACGTGCGCAGACAGCCGCAGAAACCAACTCGTTTTGGAAAATCTATTCCAGTGATCACCTTTTAGGACGTTATGAATTTATTGATGAGTGGCCAACTCGGAGTGTCCTACAAAAGTGCATCACAGCGTGCTCGTGTCATCACTGAAACATGGGGTGAGCACAACCTATTCTGCCCAAACTGCACGTCGCCACGGCTAACGCGGTTGGAGCATAACGCTAAGGCGAATGACTTCTCCTGTCCCACATGCGGATTCTGGTATCAACTTAAAGGGCAGCAAACTCGGATAGGCAAGTCCATTCCCGATGGAGCTTACGGAACAATGATCGAAGCGATTCAGAATGGTGAAACACCAAATTTCTTCTTCATGCACTACGACATAATGACATGGAGAATCAGGAACCTTCTCTTGATTCCGCATTTCGCCTTTCCCACATCGGCGGTCATAAAACGCAAACCCCTCGCTGCAACAGCAAGGCGAGCCGGATGGATTGGCTGCAACATCTCGCTAAGCCACATTCCGGTCGAAGCTAGAATCCAGGTCGTTAAGGACAATCTATCTGCACCCGTAGAAGAAGTTCGCATGAAGTTCCAACGTGTAAAACCACTTGGTCAACTCGCTGTCAAAGAGCGAGGCTGGACGCTCGATGTTTTGACGGCGATTCGAAGACTCGGAAAAAATGAGTTCACCAACGAGGACGCATACACTCTTGTTCCGCATTTAGAGCGATTGCATCCAGAAAACCGGCACGTTCGTGACAAAATTCGCCAGAGGCTACAAGTCCTCCGCGATGCGGGATTGTTGATTCATGTTGAGCGCGGCAGGTGGAGGCTCTCGTAAGATGTGCTACAACAGCTAAAAGGGTCCGATATCCTATAAAATCAACCAATCAACGACACCCCTGGAACTGCTTTTCGCATTCAAAAACCATGATAGAACGCTGATTCCATGCAACCTTCTGCCTAAGAGAAATTCATCCGTTTGATGCGGATGAGTTCTCTCCGCGATGTGGTCAGTGGCATTTGTTTTCTGCTGATGCTGTTTGAAGCCACCGGGATTCCGGTAGCTTGCATATCGGGGTTATTGTTTTCAAACTTTGCAAAAAGTGCTTTATCCGTGATCTCCGCGACATCCGTGGTTCAATTCCATTTTCCTTTTTCCCATGAATCCTGAAACCAAACCTGCTGTTTTCGGCTCGCGGATCCGATGTGTTCGAAGTTTTCAGGAATTGGTGAGCACTCCATTTGTCGATGGGGTGAATGCGATTTGCTGGGGGCGGAATTTGTCAGGGGATTTCTGGGAAGTGGCGGAGGCGTTGGATGTTGGGGAGGGAATTTCGCCGCTTGATGAAATCGTTCTGCAAAATTTGTGTGTGAGTCCGGCCGGGAGGGAGGCGATTGATATCATGCTCTCAGATTTGGAGCTTTTACGTTCGCATGGACTTGCGCCGGAGTTGGACTGTGTGACCGGCAGTGTTCCGGTGGTGCAGGATGGGCCCGTGCGAACGGATGTCGGGTCATTTCATGCAGACAGTGCCACGGTGGAGGCCGACACATGGCTTTGCACATATTTGGGAGCCAGCAGCGAGGGCTTGCAAAATGAGGAGGCTTTGCGGCGGGTGGATATTCCCGAGACCCGCGCGCAATTGCTCCTGGAATTCGGCGGCGAGGACGGAGAGTCCTTTTGCGAATACCTTCATGAAAATTTTTATGACCTTCATTATGTTCCCATGCCGGATGCCGCGATCTATTCGTTTGGAGTCGGGAATCTCTGGCGCATCGCCGTCGAGTATCCCGGTTGCCCGGTTCCGCCCTGTATCCATCGTGCTCCGATGACCCTGCCCGGTGATTCGAGGCGGTTGTTGCTGATCAGTTGAAGCTGGGTTGATCAGATTTGGATGTCTCCGTCCGTGTTGCTCAAACGGTCCTGACAAGCAGGACCCTCCATCGGAGAATGAATTTGGTGGAGGAGTCCATTGCTACATGGACTCTTGTGGAGGGTCCTGCTTGTCAGGACCGGAGCGATCTTCGCGCCGGTTGAAAACATCGCGTTGAAGGTCGCGGTTATCTTCCTTTCTGAAAAACGGAACCTTTTTGAGCCAAATTTTGAAGGCCTGCCAGTGAATGAGGGAAATGACCCGGAGGGTGATGAGCGGGTATTTTGCGGTGAAAAGGAGGAGGTTTGCGGACGTGAGGGCGCGACGCTTTCCCGTGAGAGTGCTGATCAGTGTTCGCTCGGAGCCTTTGTAGTCATCGATGTAAACCGCGAGGCGTTCTCCGGGGACTTCAAACCGGAAATCAAAATCGAGGTCCATTTCCGAGAATGGTGAGACATAAAAATGTTTGGGAGTCCGCAGGTGAAACACACCATTTTCAACGGGCACGAGGAAAGGTTTGAGTTCCCGGAATGTATTGCCCACTTCCGCGATGGCAGCGAGCGGGGAACCGTCCTTGCGCTCACAAAACCAGATCGAAATCGGGTTGAACGTATAGCCCAGGACCCGGAGATTGGTCAGGAGCAGGATCTTATCAGGGACCTCATTGATGCCATTTTGAGCGAGAAAAGCCTCTGCATTTTTTCGAGCGCTGCCATCAACGAGCCGGAAGTGATCAGCATCCTGGAAACTGTAAAGTCCGGGCGCATTCACGCCAAGAAACGGGATTTTTTTTGGAAGCGATTCCAGTTCCTCGAGGTCAATGGCAAACAGGAAAACCCGGTAGAGGAATTCGTGTTGTTTTGGTGAAAGCCTGCGGTGAAAGACCGAGCATTCGTAGAGGCAGGAATTCACGGGGTGGAGAGCCGTTCGCGCAACATGCCCGCCAGATACAATGCGGAGCTGTAGGCGTCTTCATGGAAACCGTATTTGAAATAACTGCCGCAAAAAAAGACGCGCTGATCCCGCGAGCGATCGTTCAGGGAATTGAGCGAGGCCTGGGCCCGCAAGGCCGCGAGATCAAAAATCGGATGTTCGTAGTTGGTCTCGTAAAGCAGGTGCTCGGGCGGAATGTCTTCCCGTGAGTTCAGAGACAGAAAATAGTTTTTCTTTTGGGACACGCCTTGCAACGCATTCATCCAGTAGTGGGTGGCAGGACCCTGCACTGGGCCGTTGGCAACTTTGTAGTTCCATGAGGCCCATGCCAGGCGGCGTTTTGGCATCACGCCCTCCCATGTGTGAAGCGCCGCATGATTTTTCTCGTAGCGGAACGCGCCGAGCAGGCTGCGTGTTCGATCATCGGGAGAGGTCAGCATGGCGAGGGACTGGTCGGCATGTCCCGCCAGAATCACGCGGTCAAATTCCATGGACTCGCCGCTCTCGAGGCGGAGCCTGACGGATTTTCCGGTTTCCTCCACCGCGACCACGCGGGCATTGAGTTTGGGCGCGCCCACCGCTTCCAAAATTTTGTTGAGGTAGGTGCGTGATCCGCCGCGAACCGTAAACCATGGATGGTGGGTGGTCACGCCGAGGAAGCCGTGATTATGAAAAAACCGGATGAGCGTGGAGGCCGGAAAATCGAGCACGTCCTTCGGGTTGGTGGACCACACGGCGGAACTCATGGGCACCAGATACAGGTCCAGAAAGTCATGGCCGAGTTGGTTTCGCTCGCAAAATTCTCTCAGAGAAATTTCGGGGGGATCCTCGAGGGCCTCGCGTGCAGCTTTAAAAAACCGGAAGATCGACGCGATGAGCGCGAGGAATCTGGGGTTGGCGATATTCCGCCTCTGGGCAAAAAGTTTGTTGAGGCCCATGCCATTGTATTCCAGACCTGAGGCAAGGTGCTGCACGCTGAAAGACATTTCTGCCGGCTTCGAATCGATGTTCAGTTCGGCAAAGAGGCGGCAGAGATTCGGATATGTCTGGTGGTTGAACACAATGAATCCCGTATCAATCGGGATTTGCGCACCGTCCTCTTCAACAAAAACCGTGTTCGTATGGCCTCCGGGTCTCGCATCTTTTTCCAGCAGGGTAATTTCTGCGTGATTCCGCAAATGCCATGCACAGCCCATCCCGGCCACACCGGTTCCAACAATCGCCAGACGTTCCATCCCGACCACCTCAGGGTTTTTCGGAGTAAACCCGCACAGGCACAGGCTTAAGATCCCAGACAATTCCAAAAACAGAAAGCACCTTCAGGACATAATAACTGATATCAATCTCCCACCAGAAAAATCCCTGACGTGCCGAGGCTTGGTAGTGGTGGTGATTGTTGTGCCATCCTTCTCCAAGCGTGAGGAGGGCCAGGAGGAAGCTGTTGCGGCTTTCGTCTCCGGTATCAAAACGTTTGGAGCCCAGCGTGTGCGCGAAGGAGTTCACGGCACAAGTGGCATGAAACAAAAACACCGTGCTCACAAAAAATCCCCAGATCAGCATTTGCAGACCGCTTGTGCCAAGTGACGGCATCCAAGCTTCCAGTCCCGCGCCCAGCGCATACATTCCGCCCGCCAAAAGCAGAGGTCCGATCAGATCAAAACGATTCAAAAAAATCAGCTCCGGGTATTTGGCAAGGTCTTTAACCCGGCTGTAATCGGTCGGAAAATTCCGGCTGCTGGTCAGCCACCCGACATGGGACCACAAAAATCCCTTTTTCACCGGGGAGTGCGTGTCGGGCTCCTCATCCGAATGCGCATGGTGATGACGGTGCACGGAGGCCCACCAGAGCGGTCCACGCTGAACAGCGGTGAGACCCAGCAGACCAAAGAGAAACTGGACAGGACGCGAAGTTTTGAACGCGCGATGGCAAAAATACCGGTGATACAGTGCGGTGACCGCAAACATTCTGATAAAATACAAGGCGACCGCTACAGCAACCGCCACTGGACTCCAACCCACCCAAAGCAGACCAAGGCAACCGAGGTGCAAAATAACGAATGGAATAGCCCTCCCCAGGTCCATGCGCTCAGGCAGATTTCTCACCGCCTCGGCTCCCTCAGGGAAATAGTCCGAATCAATCAATCGCACGAAGGCAGACGCGGAATTTTTGAGAGTTTTCATGGCGAGCCCACAAGGTGGCAGTGTCCGGCCCGGTCCGCCAGTGGAATTTTGGGGTCCCAAGTCCGGTGGTCACTTCCGAAATTCGAATCAATCGGCCTGAATCCCGATTTCCGAGAGAATGCGGTTGAGGTCATCCGAGCCGTAATACTCGATGGCGATGGTGCCTTTCTTTTCACTGTGATTAACTACGACCCGCGTCGAAAAACGATGCACCA
>JBGSVX010000155.1:0-1582 GCA_041752795.1 Terrimicrobiaceae bacterium | reverse complement strand
CGAGCGCTGCGGGGTTTGGGGGCGCACAGCCCCCATCAAACCGGTTCGTTTCACCCACTCATTTCGACGAAGCGCCAAAATGTGGTCAATGGCTACAATGCGGCCGGCACGTATCTCGGGGCCGCGAAGGACGGAAATATTTCCATGGCTTCTGCTGATTTAACTTATGCCTATTCCTGGCGGTGGAATACGCAACCCCCGCAAGTCTGGTCCGAAGATCTGAAATCGCTTGCATGGGAAATGGACCCGTCTCCTGAGATCGCAAAAATCTTTGCCGGCACGGCGAGGATGAAGTGGCGTCCGTGGTGGCCAAATTACAACTACAGCAACTACATCGCGACATCGCGCGCGGCTTTCAATCCGATGCAACACGTTTTCCGCACGGTCGGAATCGTGCTGGGCAAAAGCCCTTTTGGATTTGTTGTTGATGATTTAAAAAAAGATGATGCCACGCGTCTCTATCAGTGGACTGCCATGATGAACGGGGGAGTCTGGCAGGCACGTGTGGATGGGTTGCCCGCGAATACGATTGCGCTCGCGGCCATAGGGGCGGACACGGATTTGACTTCTCCAGATGCAAAACCTCTGATTGATCCCAAACCCGGAGATCCTCTCTTGTTAGTATTTGCCAGTGGAGCCGATGATGGTGCCGCACCGTTCGTAGAAACCATCGAAGGTCCGGCTGGGCGCAAAGGAGAAAAACAATACTATGACCGCCTTGTCATCAATCGCAGCGCACCGGCGGCGGCATTCCGCGTTCTCTTGATTCCTGCCCGAGCAGGTTCTCCCCTGCCGAAGATTGCAGTATCCAATGAATCCGTGCGTGTGATCAGCAACTCGCAGGAGGATGAACTGAGTTTTCAGCCCATGGCCGACGGACAAACCGGCGTTTTTCATAGACGGATTTCACCGTAAGCAGACAATCATCCCCATGAAAACCCGCATCGTTTCCCTCTTGATTTCTGTCTGTTCGGCGCATGTTGCCACGGCAGAGCCGGCGCACCTGCCCAGCGAACTTTCCGCAGATCAAATCCTCAAGGGAGAATCCCCGTTTCCTCCCTCCCCGGTGATGGAGTTTTTAGTTAACAATCAGGGACTATCCAAGGCACGCCTCTCAAAAGTGCCGCCGCCGGGAGTTCACCCACGGCTCCTGATCAGCCCCGAAGATTTGCCCGATGTGCGTCGCCGGTTGAAGGAGACAAATGTTGGCAAGGCCCTTTATGCCACACTCCAAAAGCGTTTGGATGGCACGCTCCGGGATCCCAAGAATTGGGGAAGTGAATTTTATAATCGCCTGGCACAAGGTGACACCAAAGCCGTCAACGCCCTTGTTAAAGAGCATAAGGGCATGCCACCCGGCATCGGGCACTATCAGCCATTTCTCTATGCCATCGTCATGGAGGCATTTGACGCGTTGATCTCTGATGACAAACCCCGCGGGGAAAAGGCGGCAGCCGCGATTTCGACATATGCGGAAATGATTCGTCCGGGAATTGAAGCTGCCGGCGAGCTGCCTATGGGGGACGATTCGTGGCGCGCAAAAACCTCCGGGCCGAAAACTGGTTCGGAGCTGTCGGATCAA
>JBGSVX010000154.1:0-4770 GCA_041752795.1 Terrimicrobiaceae bacterium | reverse complement strand
GGGACAACAAGAAAATAGCGGATGGTCATCCGCCACATCGAAGCCTCATATGCATGACGACCGCCTGAAGGCAAAAGCAAAACGCGCGCTTCGCCGGTATTTTGAAAAGAAACGGTCTCCCCGTTTCATGTTGTCCCTGGTGATTCTCGCGACCGGATTGGTTGGGTTTGGTTTGTCCTATGGGCTGCTCAAGGCGGGTCTGACAGGAATGTGGCTCCGGTATCCGCTGTCGGTATTGGGATCCTATACTGTTTTCCTTGGCCTGATTCGTCTCTGGGTCGAAATCGAAAAACGAAATATTGACCCAAATGATCCGGAAATTCTGGAAGCTTTGAAAAATGATTCTGCTCCGGAATCTGATTACCGGAAATCCAAGGATTCCGGTTGGCTCGACTGGCTCGACATTCCGAGTGGAATCGATGGTGACGGATTTTTTCCGATTCTTTTGATTGCTGCCGTGATCGGACTGCTGGCCCTTCTGATTTCGATTATTGGCGCTGCACCGGTCCTGATCGCCGAAGTTTTTATCGATGTGGCTCTCGCCAGCCTGTTGTACCGCCACCTGCGTGTTGCCGCAAATGAACATTGGCTTGGAACCGCCATCCGTAAGACCTGGGGATATGTGCTTGGAGCCTCGCTCCTGCTCTCAATTGCGGGGTTTTGCTTGGATCAAATGGCACCCGGCGCGGATTCGGCAGGGAAGGCGATCCGTCAGATTCTGCGTCGGGACGCTTAACGAGATTCCAGGAGCAAAAGTCGCAATCCCCGGGATGCAAAATCCATATATGGCGACTTCGCTGCGATCTCTGCTCGACCGGAAGCCGGGGATGGCATCCCTCCACCGCCCACTTTCCAAGGTTGATCAATCGTTGCAGGGACATCGTCCCCGATGTCCTACTCTCTTCCACGCGGTGAATCCGCCAAACATTTGGAGTTAATGATTTCTTTGAAAATAGATCGTCTGAAAGGCTGGCGTCCATTTTCGCGCTTTTGGACGTAATAGGATGACGATGACTTCTCCTCTCCGATGCGCGGGCCCTAACGGTTTTTTTAAGATTACCCCCTGCATCCGATGAGGGGGGTTGCCAAAGCGAATTTGCCCTCGAAGATTTGTGAGACGTGCGGGCGGCCGTTCACGTGGCGGAAAAAGTGGGCGAGGGATTGGGACTCGGCGCGGTATTGCAGTGATGCGTGCAGGAGCAAGAGGTCGTCCAAACAGGGAGAACTCCAAAAGTGAAAACCCCACCGGTCAACGTTGTCTGGTTTAAGAGGGACCTCAGGGTCCACGACCATGAACCCCTCGCGCGGGCTTGCGGGGACGGGCCGGTGATTGGGCTCTACATTTACGAGCCGGAAATCTACCGTGCGGAGGATTTTGATCCGTCGCATTTGGTCTTTATCAATCAGTCTCTGGAAGACCTGATGACTGCCTTTGCGGCTCGTGGTGGCAGGCTGATCATCCGTCATGGCGAGGCCACTGAGATTTTTCAGCATCTCGCGGGGGAAGTTGAAATCAAAGCGCTCTGGTCCCATGAGGAGACCGGGAATATGGCGACCTACCGTCGCGACTTGCGGGTTGCCCGATGGGTTTCTGATCGTGGAATCCCGTGGCACGAGTTTCGTCAGGATGGGGTGATTCGGAGATTGAAGCGCCGTGAGGGCTGGGCGGCTCACTGGGCCTCGCAGATGAATCGGCCGGCGTTTCCTGCCCCTGAGCGAATTGTTTGTCCACAGGATCTCATGACCGTTGGGATTCATTCCCCCGCAGATCTCGGTCTATCGGCGTCCGGGAAACCAACCGCCCAGCGAGGAGGGCTGAGCGAGGGAACTGCCACCCTCACATCCTTCCTTGAGGAGCGTGGTGTGAATTACCGGGCCGATATGTCCAGCCCGGTGACCGGGTGGGATGGGTGCTCACGCCTGAGCCCGTTTCTGGCCTTTGGTTGCGTCAGCATGAGGACAGTTCATCAAGCGAGCGCACGCAGAACTGAGGAAGTCCGGGAAATGAAGCAATCCGGGGTTGAGATCGACCGGCGGTGGGTGGGCTCTCTGGCAAGCTTTGGATCAAGGCTGCGATGGCACTGCCATTTCATGCAAAAGCTCGAAGATGAACCCCGCATTGAATTCGAAATTTTCTCGCATGCGTTCGATGGTTTGCGCGAAAAGGTTTCCGGAACTCCCGAGGCCCGTGAACGCCTCTTCCGCTGGCAGGAGGGAACCACGGGATACCCGATGGTTGATGCCTGCATGCGGGCCGTGCGGGCCACCGGTTGGCTCAACTTCCGCATGCGGGCCATGGTCGCCAGTTTTGCCGCGTATCACATCTGGCTGCATTGGAGGGCCCCTGCCATTTATCTCGCCAAACATTTTTTGGATTTTGAGCCGGGCATCCATTTCAGCCAGTTCCAGATGCAATCGGGAACAACCGGAATCAACACACTCAGAATTTATTCCCCAGCCAAGCAAGTCCTCGATCAGGACCCCAAAGGAGTTTTCATCCGACAATGGATTCCTGAACTCCGGCAAGTCCCCGACTCCTGGCTGCCGGAGCCCCACCTCATGCCAACCAGTCTCCAAGAACGATTCGGCTGTCGGATCGGCACGGATTACCCCGCCCCGATTGTCGATCACCGAACCGCTGTCGCAGCAGCTCGCCAACGAATCAGCGCAGTGAAAAGGGCTCCATCATCCCGCGCGGAGTCCCAGCGAGTGCTGAAAAAACATGGGAGCAGGAAACGGCCAGCGGCAAGAGCCTGAAGGCTTGCCTTTGATTGACGGGGTTCCTATAAAGCGCGTGATGTCTCTCCCATCCTCCTCCCACGCTCCGGTTTCTGTGAGCGGTAAAAAACTCCTTGTCGCGAATCGCAGTGAAATTGCCATCCGGGTGTTTCGAGCTGCCACGGAATTGGGCATGCGAACGGTGGCCATTTATGCGCAGGAGGACAAATTGTCCATGCACCGGTTCAAGGCGGATGAGGCCTATCAGGTAGGTGAGGGCAAGGGCCCGGTGGGTGCCTACCTTGATATTGAAGGAATCATTGGTCTGGCGAAGGAACAGGGCGTGGACATGATTCACCCCGGGTATGGGTTCCTCTCGGAGAATGCCGATTTTGCGGAGGCCTGCGACAAGGCAGGGATTACTTTTGTGGGGCCACGCCGCGAGCTGCTGGCGATGATGGGGGACAAAACGACCGCTCGTGCGCTGGCTCAAAAGTTGAATGTGCCAACACTTCCCGGCACCGAGGACCCGGTCACGGACCGCAAAGGTGCTCTTAAAATTGCGCGTGAGATTGGATTTCCTCTCATCATCAAAGCGGCCTTCGGAGGTGGCGGACGAGGCATGCGGGTTGTTCTTAAAGAAGCCGATCTGGAGCCACTCCTTGATGAGGCCCGCAATGAGGCCGGTCGCGCATTTGGAAATTCCGCAGTCTTTTTGGAAAAATACATTCCCCGGGCCAAACACCTGGAGGTGCAAATCCTGGGAGACCGGCATGGTCATGTCCTGCACTTGCACGAGCGCGACTGCTCGGTGCAGCGGCGTCACCAAAAAGTCGTGGAAGTTGCGCCGTCAATAGGCCTTGCCGAACCGGTTCGCAACGCACTCTGCGAAGCTGCGGCCCGCATTGCAAATGGCATCGGTTACGACAATGCGGGAACCGTGGAATTCCTCTATGACCTTGACCGCGCAGAGTGGTTTTTCATTGAGATGAATCCCCGCATCCAGGTGGAACACACGGTCACTGAGCAAATCACGGGCATTGACCTCGTGCGTTCGCAAATTCTTGTCGCAGCGGGAGCCTCCCTGCATGGGCCGGAGTTGGACATGCCAGCGCAAAATGCCGTTCCGCGCAATGGCTATGCCGTGCAATGCCGGATCACCACCGAGGATCCCGCAAATCAATTCATGCCAAACTACGGCAAGTTGATCACGTATCGGAGTGCGGCAGGGTTCGGTGTTCGCTTGGACTCCGGCATGGGCACCACAGGGAGTGTGATCACTCCATTTTACGATTCCCTGCTCACCAAGGTCACGACCTCGGGCCAGACATTCCCGATGGCCCTCCAGCGCATGCAGCGCGCGCTCCGGGAATTCCGGATTCGCGGGGTCAAAACCAATATCCCATTTTTGGAAAATGTGATTGCGAACGGGGATTTTCGTTCGGGCCTTGCAACGACCACTCTCATTGATACCACACCGGCACTCTTTGATTTCAAACCCCGACGCGACCGCGCCACCAAGCTCCTCGCATTTCTTGCCGATGTGACCGTGAATGGTAACCCGCAGGCCAAAGGCCACAAACCCGCCGCTGCCTTTCCACCTCCACCTCGCCCCTCCTACGATCATCGCGAAATCCCACGGGACGGGACGCGTCAGCTCCTGCTCGAACTCGGACCGGAACGCTTTGCGGAGTGGACCCGTTCCCAGAAACGCCTGCTCTTCACGGACACGACCTTCCGGGATGCGCATCAGTCTCTGCTCGCGACCCGTGTTCGTACGTATGACATGTTAAGCGTGGCCGATGCCCTCGCGAGGCGCACCCCGGAACTTTTCAGCTTGGAAATGTGGGGAGGTGCCACCTTTGACGCTGCCATGCGTTTTCTCAAAGAAGACCCGTGGGAGCGGCTCCATGAACTGCGCAAGCGCATTCCCAACATTTGTTTTCAGATGTTGCTGCGCGGATCCAATGCCGTCGGGTATTCGAACTACCCGCCGAATGTGGTGAAGGGTTTTGTGAAACATGCGGCGGAATCCGGCATGGACATCTTCCG
>JBGSVX010000153.1:0-3156 GCA_041752795.1 Terrimicrobiaceae bacterium | reverse complement strand
TCAATGCCGCCACCATTCGCGCTCCTGTTCACTTATATTCCGGAAATGAAAAGGAAATCATCAGTGTCTTCCAAAACATACGCCATGGGGACTGGGTGCTTTGCTCATGGAGAAGCCACTATCAGTGCCTCCTTAAAGGGGTGCCCCCCTCGGATTTGAAGCGGGAAATTATTGCCGGACGCTCAATATCACTTTGCTTTCCAAGTTACAGGATTTTCAGCTCTGCCATTGTCGGAGGGGTTGTGCCAATTGCCGTTGGTATCGCCCTCGGCATCAAACAATCCGGAATAGATGAACGTGTTTATTGCTTTCTTGGGGAAATGACAGCAGAGACCGGCATCGCCCATGAGAGTGTCAAATACTGCCGCAACCATGACCTGCCCGTGACATGGGTCATAGAAGACAATGGCAAATCCGTCTGCACCGATACAAAATCGACTTGGGGAATCGTTAAACATTGGTGGGAAACTGAAGGCCAGCGCGAAGACGTCATCCACTACCAATACCAATCCAAATATCCCCATGCTGGTGCCGGGGTGCGGGTCCAATTCTAGAGCTATGAAATACTTTGATGAAATCAAGCGCAGCATGGAATGGCTTGCCTTGGATCCCAGAACACTTTTCATCGGTCAGGACGTCGAGGTGCCTGGAACAGCCATGAGCAATACTCTCAGCAATATCAATCCCTCCCGTCGTCAGGAATTGCCTGTGGCCGAGGAAATGCAAATGGGGATGACCGTCGGACTTGCCCTGCAAGGCAGGATTCCTGTCTCAATTTACCCTCGCTGGAATTTTTTACTTTTGGCCGTTAATCAACTCGTAAACCACCTTGACAAGATTCATGCAATCTCTTGCGGGGAGTTTCAGCCGAAGGCCATTATCCGGACCAGCATTGGATCAGAGCGTCCGCTGCATCCGCAAGTTCAACATGTGGGCGATTTCACGGAAGCCTTTCGTCTGATGTGCTCCCACATTGAAATCCTTCGGTTGGAAGAGCCAGAGGAAATCTTTCCAGCCTACCAAAAGGCACTCCTTAGGGAGGATGGCCGCAGCACTCTTATCGTGGAATGGGGAGACTACTATAGCGAAAAATGAGCCGCCCGCTTGATGTATTATTTGTGAATGCCGACTCTTCTGCGGCTGCTTATCAGGAGCTCGCCAGTGAGTATGCCGCAATTGAGCCGCCCACATGGAGCCTTTTGCTGGCCCAGAGCTGCCGCAGCAAAGGTTTTGGAGTTGCGATTCTTGATGCCACGGCCGAGAGGCTCAACCACGAAAATGCAGTGCTCCGGATCGCAGAAATGGCTCCGCGTTTGGCCTGTTTTGTGGTTTATGGGCAAAACCCGAATTCAGGGACGACCAACATGGCTGGCAATGTGGAATGCGCCGCTCTTTTGAAATTGCGGAATCCTCAAATTCCGATCTGTTTTGTTGGCTCCCATGCGAGCGCTCTTCCACTTGAGGTGCTTGCGATGCCTTGTGTGGACTTCGTCTTGCTGAACGAGGGGGTTTATGCGCTTCTCAATCTTTTGGGGTCAAACCTCAAAGACGGACTCGATCGTGTAAATGGCATCGGTCATAAGGTGGCCGGTGTTCCAGTTCTGAATCCAACCGAGAAGGTAGTACCACAAGATTGTATGGACCGGGACCTTCCCGGGTATGCTTGGGACCTGCTTCCCTACAAAAATAAACCACTTGATCTGTATCGTGCACATTTTTGGCATGCAGAGTTTTCCCATGAAAAGAGGACTCCGTTTGCTGCGTTGTACACATCCTTGGGGTGCCGCTTCAAATGCGACTTCTGCATGATCAATATTGTTAATCGCACGAATAATGCCGGGGGGACTTCATCCGCCGACTCTCCCAATATGCGCTTTTGGTCCCCTGAACTTATTCTCGGGGAGTTTGAAAAACTTGCCTCATTGGGGGTCGGAACAGTCCGAATATCCGATGAAATGTTTTTTCTAAACAAATCCTATTTTGAACCACTGGTTGAGGGAATCGTTGATCGGGGTCTAAATTTCAGAATGTGGGCTTATTCGCGCGTGGACACGGTGAGACCAAAATTTCTCGAGGCCTTTCAGAAAGCTGGGATCAACTGGCTCGCCCTTGGCATTGAGGCCGGAAGTCAAATCGTCCGGCAGGAAGTTTCCAAAGGCACTTTCAAAGACATAAACATTCGCGAAGCGGTTTCATCCACCCGAGCCTCGGGAATGAACGTGATTTCAAATTACATCTTTGGATTCCCTGATGACTCAAAAGAAACGATGCAGCAAACACTGGATCTGTCACTCGAGCTTTGCACAGAGATGGCGAATATGTATCCTTGTCAGGCTTTGCCTGGAAGTCCGCTTTACTATGAGGCCCAAAAGCAGGGATGGCCGCTTCCTGACTCGTATGCAGGTTATGGATTTTTATCCTACGAAAGCCAGCCCCTTCCAACAAAACATCTGTCTGCAGCGGATGTCCTGAGATTTCGAGATGAGGCCTGGCAGAAATATTTCTCACATCCTCCGTTCCTTGCCCTCATTGAGAAAAAATTTGGAACTCAGGAACGTTTGAATATTGAAGACATGGCTAAAATCCGGCTGAAAAGAAAGCTCCTGGCTGAGTGAGTTCTTCTTCAAGTTTTTGTGGGGTTGCCGAGCTTACCGGCGATGCTTAGCTTCGAATAATGTCCAAGGCCTTTCTATTTTCAGTTCTTGCCGGTTTGCTTGCTGCATCCTGTGCGTGGTTCGTCTGGCACCCCTTGGAGTTTTCTTCACAGGAGGGCGTGGCCAATCTTGCCAAGGCGAATCAGGTTTGGAGTGCGTTGGGGAACCCCGGGGGACCCACTTCATGGTCGCATGCCTTTATGGGCGGCACATCTCTGGCAACTTCCTCGGGGACGATTTTCACATCCTTGTGGTTGATTGCCTGGGCGACCTTGTTTGGACCGACGGCTGGGATTAAGTTCGCCATTCTGATCTGTCTTCCTTTGGCCGCAGGCAGCATATTTCTCCTGACCCGCAGACTTGTCAACCGCGAGGGGGTGGCGCTTATCGCTGCCATGGCCTATATCATGGCCTCCTCGCTGTGGATGAGAGCCTTGGCTGTGGAGCATGTCGTTGTGGTTCTGGCCATGGCCGTCTTTCCCTTGGTGTGTTGGTCAATTCT
>JBGSVX010000152.1:0-3882 GCA_041752795.1 Terrimicrobiaceae bacterium | reverse complement strand
GTGATTCAGACCTTTGAGCGCACCGAAGTCCCCCGCCGCCTCAAGCCGGTTGGCATCTATTTCCATATGTTTATGGGCGACCGCCTCGAATCCCTCAATTCCCTCAAAAAAGTTTTTGATTGGTCCATGGCGCAACCATTGCAGGCCACTTCGGCCACCGCCTTCGCACGCAGTGTGCGTCAGACGCGGGATGCCGTGCTTTTTGAAGCCGGGCCAAACCGCTGGGTTGCCGTGCATGGACCCGACCTCCGCACGTTCCGGCTCCCGGACTCCGGCCTCAAACCCGACCTCTCAAAATCCCAGAATCTCATCGGCTATAATACCGCCAACGGTCAGATTTACTTCAGCTCGGGACGCGGGCTCAGAACAGAAATTGTGCTCGACCAAAATCCTGCCCCGCACATCTATTTGGAAAGTTCCACCGCAGAGGTCGAGGTCACCGAGTTGAAACCCCAAAGCATATCACTTCGTGCAATAGATTTTCGTCCAGTGACCGTTGTGCTCGCTGGGCTGACCCCAAACTCACCCTGCACGGTCACGGCAAATGGGGTTGAGCAAAAATTGGAAACCGATGGGGCCGGGCGTTTGACCGTGACCGGCGGCGAAAGTTTGGAACTGAAAATTATCGGAGCTCCGATCCCCTGAATCATGCGGGCCAAAAAATCACGCGGATTCACGTATCTTGCCCTGCTGGTGATAGCGCTCACGGCTGGCATGCTCGTGTTTTTGATTCCCGGTGAAAAAGAAATCATCGCCCGCGCTCTTACGGATATGGACCTTGAGCGCCTAGAACGTCTGCTCACCACGGTGAAACCCGAAGTCGAAGCCGAACATGCGGACCTCTTTCATCTGGCACGGCATCGCCTTGCGCTGCAATCCCACTTCCTCAAGACAGGCATTCGTTTGGATGACCAAAAGACTTTGGAATTTGGCGAGCCCTTCCTCAAATACATCGAGCACCCGCACCTTGCAGGACCGGCAAAAGAGGGCCTGGCACGCACACTGGCCCTCAGTGACTCGATTGAATCTTCCCAAAAATTGGTCTCCCAACTTCCAGAAAAACCGGAATTGCGTGCTGCCATGCTCGGTGCGCAAAAAGCAGCATTTCTGGAAACTGGAAATCCTGCGATTGCGGCGAGTGTGCTGGAAATTCTTGGTGATGGCAGTCCGGCCACCACGCTGGAAGTCGCAAGACTCTGGCGGCGGGCCAATCAATTGACCCTTGCCATCAAAACCCTCGAAACATGGTTCGGAGCAAATCCAGGCCCATGGTCAACGGAAGCCATGCCCCTTACCAACATGCTCTTCCAATTGCTCCGGGAACTGAACCTCAATTCGCAAACCCTCGATTTTATTTTGAAACATGAAGCCGCCCTGGAGGAGTTGATGGGTGGCGAAAAAATCATTCAGATGATGGCTGTGGCCGCGCTGGCATCCGGAGAGGGAGAAAAGGTTTTGGGCCCCATGGAAGCTTGGCTGAATGCCCACCCCGGACACCCAGACATCTGGCTTCAACTTTCGGATATTGCCATGGCTGTCGGCAACCCGGCACTCGCATCCCATGCCATGGAGCACTATGTGAAAGAAAATCCGGATGACAAAGCCAGTCAGTTTGCCCTTGGCAAAATGCTGGAGTGGGGCGGCAAGCCCGATGAGGCATTTGATGCCTACTTGCCCCTTGCAAAAGCAGGGTCCGCTCCCGCCATGAAGCGCCTGATGGCGCTTTATCCCGGACTATTTCGCGGGGATGAACTCATTGATGTGCTCCCGGGATTTTTGCCAAAGGAAGGAACCTCAGAGGAACTCATCTTACTGGCCGAGCTGCTCGTCGAAACCCACGACTACGAATACGCGAGAAATTTGTATCGTCAGCACATCAAGGCAGAGCCCGATGATCTGAAGGTCATTCTCGAACTCGCCCAACTCGACATGGTGGACGAAATTTTTGATGAGGCCTACGAACTTTATTCGCATGCGGCAGAACTCGATCCCGAAGATCCTTACATCGCGCATGCCCTCGTGAAGTTGGACTATCTGGAAGGTCGTTATGATGGCATCGTGCCGCGCTTGGGCGCCCTTGCCAGAAAAACCAAGGAGGAGGACATCATTCAGGAATATTATTCTGCAGCGGAGAACCTCGGGGATTTGGAGGCCCTGGTGGAAGCCATTGAAATGAAGCTGGCCCATGCACCCAAGGCGACCCCTGATCACTACCGGAATCTTGCGTATTACAATTCCCTCCTCGGGAAAACCGAGGACGCAAAATCAGCCGTTCGGCGCGGCATGGAAAATTTTGAGGAAAGCGAATATTTCCGAACCGATCTCGCTTACCGGCTCTCGGCGGAAGGCAATTTTCGGGGAGCCTTGGAACTTCTTGAGGGTCGGATCGGACCGGATACAAACCCCGCCATCCGCAGATTTTATGCCGAGATGTTGTCTGCAACCGGCCGTCGGACCGAGGCCCTTCGATTCATTCAGCAATCCCTCAATGATCTTGGGGAACAGGACGCCAATCTTCTGAGTTTGACCGGCAGCCTGTTGGAAGATTCCCGCCGATTCCGGGAGGCGGAGTCCTTTTACCGTAGGGCACTGGCATTATCACCGGAGTCTTTGACTCTCAAACTCGATCTCGCACGCAGTATCGGAGCGCAGGGACGTCAGCGCGAAATGAACACAGTGATTGCCACGATTGACACGAATGCCAATCCAGCGGCTCGCCGCGACATTGCGCAACTTTTCATGGACGTGGAAGACTATCCCGCAGCAGCGGCCATGCTTAAGAGACACCTGGCCAGTGAAGAGGGACGAAAGGACACTCTTGCATGGCGCATGCTGGGCGACTGCACGCTTTCTTCCGGGGATCCCGTGAATGCCAAACGCGCGTATCGGCGGGCACTCGGGTTGGCCGTCAACTATCAACCGGAAACCGCCAAAGCGGCGGCCACTCCATGAGAAAACGCGTTTATCTGCTGACCCTCGGAGTGGTTCTGATTGGTGGAACCTGCCCGGCCCAGGACGCCATGGAGGAGCCCCTGCCCGTTCGTGTAAAGCCTGCTGGTTCTCAGGACATCCTGGAAACTCCGGATATCTCTCCCTTGGTGGATGCCGTCGAAAATGACCTCGCGGATGCAACCGAAAAACTCCCCGGTGAAACCCTCTCAGAGTTTCAACACCGCAAACGCCTTCTCTACCTCAATGCCCGATTGAATCGCCAGCGCCCGTCCCGCGCCCTGGCTCCCGAGGTTCTCAAAGAATCGCCGGGAGACAAAGAGAGCCTGCTAGTCCTGGCTTCGATGGAACTTGACCGTCAGAACGCCGCCGGCGTGTTCAAGTATGCCCGCCAAGTTCTCAAATACGACCCGCAGGACGACCAGGGTTGGTATTTCATGGCGGCAGGTGAGAGCATGATCGGCCACCACTCGCGGGCCCGCGCAATCTTGGAGACCCTCCGGGCCCGTCAATTCCAAGGCCGGGAGTTTCCCTACAATGTGGACCTGGCTTCATCAGCGCGTCAATCGGGTGATTGGAGAACCGCCCTCGCGACCTACCATGAACTTCTGGAAGACCGTCGCATCGCCCAGCCATTGCGTCATGAAGCCCGCCGGATTATTGACGAAATTTTTTACGAACATCTTCCGCGCATCGGCCTTGGTGCCAATTACCAACATTTGGTTTCGACAGGGGAAATTCTGCGCACCGAGGCCGCATGGGAAAGCCCGTTCACAAACAGGATCCGGCTGCTGGCCTCTGTTCAGCGGGATGATATTCACCAACAGGCCAATGGGGACCTTCGGGACCTTCGCTCATCCAGGATGGAAGGCCTGCTGGGCTTTGATGCGGCCATCGCGGACACATGGTTCCTGCGCACCGAATTGGGTGGCT
>JBGSVX010000151.1:0-3124 GCA_041752795.1 Terrimicrobiaceae bacterium | reverse complement strand
GCAGGCAACCGGATGTTTTGGTCATTCCACCCAAAAATCCCGATGGCCGGAATCCGGGGAAACAGCTATAGGGAGAGCGTGTCTGTCTATTCAAGAGCGCTGCGCTATATCCGCCCCTACCTTTGGCCCACGGTGGCGGGAACGCTGCTGACCCTTTTTGGCATCGGCCTGAACCTCCTGCGACCCTGGCCGTTCAAATACATTGTGGACGGAGTCCTTCCCGGGGATTCCAGCGCGGGGGATGTGTCGGCCCGTGAGTTCATTGTCCGGTGGTTCGGGGACCAACCTCCACAAATCATCGTGCTCTGGCTGTGTTTGTCGCTTGTGGTGATCAGCATTCTCTGGGGTGTGGTGAACATGGCAGCCAATTTCTTTTTTATCCGCGTGGGGCTTGAGGCACTCCTTCGGCTGCGCACGGAACTGTATGCGTATTTGCAATCGCTGCCTTTGAAATTTCATGATGCCCGCCGGAGTTCGGACTCCAGCTTCCGGGTAGCCTACGATTCACAAAGCATTCAGACCCTCTATAACAAAGGATTCGCCAGCGTGCTGGGATCGGTGGTGACGCTCATCTCGACGTTTGTGATCATGGTGATCATGAACTGGCAACTGGCCATTGCCTCACTCTTCGTTCTTCCATTTGTCGCATGGGCAGTTCGCTACTACGCGGAAAAAGTCCGCCGTCAGTCCACGGCCATCCAGGAAAAAGAGAGCGATCTCCTCGCCGCAGCACAGGAAGGCCTCGGTCAAATCCGCATGGTTCACGCCTTCGGTCGCGAGTCCTACGAAGTGCATCAATTCCGCAAACGGGCCGCTGGAAGCCTGGAAGCCAGCATGCGTTTGAATATGACCTCAGTGGCCAGCGCCCTGGTGATTGGCACGCTGATGTCCATTGGCATGGCGATCATGTATTTTGTGGGGTCCAATGCCGTGCTCTCAACAGCATTCACGCTTGGAGACCTGCTGGTTTTTGCTGCTTATCTCCAGATTTTATACCAACCCCTCGAACAACTCAGTTACACCGCATGGGCACTGGAAGGCGCGGCCGCAGGAGCCGCGCGCTGCTTCGAAGTGCTCGACCGTCAGGACGATGTTCCCGACGCTCCGGACGCCAAAACCCTCGCGACCACCCGCGGGGAAATCGCCTTCGAGGATGTGAACTTCGGCTATGACGATACCCGCCTCATCCTAAAAGGAATCAGCCTGCAAATCGGTCAGGGCGAATCCGTCGCCTTTGTCGGCGGAACCGGTGCAGGCAAAAGCACCCTGCTGAGCCTTGTGCCGAGGTTCTATGATCCCGTTGCCGGGCGCGTAACCCTTGATGGTCACGACCTGCGCTCACTCCAGAAAAAATCCGTTCGCTCCCATATCGGTATGGTGCTCCAGGAGACGGTGCTTTTCTCAACGACCATCCGCGAAAACATTTCCTATGGCCGACCGGGCGCCACCTTCGAACAAATCGTCGAAGCCGCCAAACGTGCACAGGCCCACGATTTCATTCTGGCCATGGCCGCCGGCTATGACTCACCCGTCGGCGAACGCGGAAGCCACCTCAGCGTCGGACAACGCCAGCGCATCGGCATCGCCCGCGCCTTTCTGAAAGATGCCCCCATCCTCCTGCTGGATGAACCCACCAGCGCCCTCGATCCCGGCACCGAAAATGCCATCATGGAAACCATCCGCGATCTCATGCATGGCAGAACCACGCTCATCATCACCCACCGCCTGGCCACCATCCATGACCTCGGACGCATCGTCGTCCTACACGACGGAAAAATCGCCGAGCAGGGCACCGGCCGCGAACTCCTCGCCAAAGGAGGCGTCTACGCCCGCCTCCACGCCGCAGGCCACTACGGCGATGCCAAGGAGTAGACTGGAATTCCACAGATGGAAGACCAGAAAGACCAGAGTTTACCATGAAGTGCATGAAGGACATGAAGGGAATCAAAGGCCCTGTTTTTGATTTATGCAGTGAGCTTCGTGGTCTTCATGTCCTTCATGGTGAATCCGATCCTGCCCAGCATTTTTAAAACTTTTTGAGCAAGGTTGAGGTCAGAATAACATCCAAAGCAGGTACAGGAGAAATTGAATGGATACAAATAGCAGGAGATAAATCGCCAAAGTCATCAATCCCCACCACCGCCGAGTGTAAAAGATATAAAATGGCCCGACGATGGGAGCAAGGAACACGAAAAAAAATCCCCAACTCATGGGCAATGGGAGATTGCGAACCCGGGCATCATGCCACAGCCACCAAGACAGAATAAACCATGACGAGAGCCCGTAAAGACCCTCAATTGTCCCTTGATCATCCGGTGAGCCGAAAATTTCAAAAAGCCCGTACGCGAATATCAATCCGCCCAAACACCATACGGGAGGACTCAAATCCATACCTATTCGATCTGAAATTTTCATGTTTTGCTGCCGAGGTGCCTCTTGTTCATTCATGCAAATCAATGATTCAGAATTGGCATGCCATATTTATGATGCATCACTTGAATAAATGTCCTGCATGGTAAAGCCATCCAAGAATTCAACCCCACCTATCGACTCTCCTTGGGCTGATCCGTTTGCTTTGCCTCACGTGTTACAGCAACGATGGAACCAAAATGCGTGATCACTGTGGGAATATCAGCGCCAGTCTTCATTTGAGACAAATCACCATCCAAAAAGAGGGCATCGGTGCAACCGCACGATGCAAAGGCCTTGGCAAAGTCATGCAAGTTTGGACGTTTGGGAGAGTCCTCGTCAGTGATCAGGAAGACCACATCACCATTCACGGTCACTCCAACGCCATTGCGGTGAAGTCGTGAAGTTGAGATTGCCCGGAAAGCGGGATGGATTTTTCCATGACGCAAAAGCAGCGGGCCGGATTGCACGGCATAAAAAGTTTCGACGCCTTTGATGGGAAATTCCTCGGTGCGGATAATTGCCGCACCTTGCGAGCCAATCAGAAAAATTCCATTGGGTTTCAGAAAAAAGTTTCCCTCTCCTTCAGAAGTGTTAACCTAACTTCCCCCTAATTTTTTTATAAGTCGTTGAAAATCAATGAATATGCCCAAAAATGTAGCAAGTAATAAGTAAATTATTATCGTAATATATATTGACTAAACGACTTTTACCT
>JBGSVX010000150.1:0-4469 GCA_041752795.1 Terrimicrobiaceae bacterium | reverse complement strand
GCCTGTCGGCTTTCTGTCGAGATTTTCGAGGTCTTTGGCGAATGCCGTTATATCAACTTAAAATCCCAAATTGAACGTGCTGGTCTCTCAGTTCCTTCAAACATTGCTGAAGGTGCCGAGCGAGGGGGCGCACGGGAATTTGGACAATTCTTAAAAATTGCGAAGGGGTCCTGCGCCGAAGTTCGGACCCAACTTTACATTTCCAGAAAACTCAATTGCGCCAGTCAAAAAGTCCTTGCGCGACTCATATCCGAATCCAAAGAAATCTCCGCAATGCTCGAAGGCCTGCGCAAATCCCTCTCAAAAACCAAACCCACGAAATCCACTTAAAACTTAATTCTTAATTCTTAAAACTTAACTACTATGTCAAAATCCGCCATCCGTCCATCCGCTGCCGCAGTGATTGCTGAAGTCACTTCCGCGACGGCGAACCTCGCCAAATACGCTGCCGCTACTCCCGCAGGCAAAGACTACATTGTGTCCGACATCGCTCTTGCCGAGTGGGGACGCAAAGAAATCAGCGTCGCAGAACACGAAATGCCGGGCTTGGTTTCCGTGCGCAAAAAATACGCAAAGCAACAACCGCTGAAAGGCGTGCGAATCACCGGATCTTTGCACATGACCATTCAGACGGCCGTGCTTATTGAAACCCTTGTGGCGCTCGGGGCGGATGTGCGCTGGGCCAGTTGCAACATCTTTTCGACTCAGGACCATGCCGCAGCGGCCATCGCCGCCACCGGCTCGCCGGTTTTTGCATGGAAAGGCGAAACCTTGGAAGAATATTGGGAACTCACCCTCAAGGCCGTCACCTTTGATGGAAACCTCGGACCTCAACTCGTTGTTGATGATGGTGGGGACGTGACCCTTCTCATCCACAAAGGCTATGAATTGGAAAAGGGCAGCAAGTGGGCGTATCAGCCCGCAGAGAACCACGAAGTGTCCGTGGTTAAAGGCCTGCTCCGTCGCGTGGCAAAGGAACGTCCCGGTTTCTGGACCAAGATTGCCAAAGCATGGAAGGGTGTCTCCGAAGAAACCACGACCGGCGTTCACCGGTTGTATCAACTCGCCGAAGCCGGTCAGCTCCTCGTTCCTGCCATCAATGTGAACGACTCGGTAACCAAATCGAAATTTGACAATCTCTACGGCTGCCGTGAATCGCTGGCAGACGGCCTCAAGCGGGCGACTGATGTGATGATTGCCGGTAAGGTCGCCGTGGTTTGCGGATATGGGGACGTCGGGAAAGGCAGTGCTCATTCTCTTCGTGCCTATGGCGCGCGGGTCGTGGTCACCGAAATCGATCCGATCAATGCCCTGCAGGCCGCCATGGAAGGTTTCGAAGTGAACACCATCGAAAGCACTCTGGGCGTCGGCGACATCTATGTGACCACCACCGGAAACAAAGATATCATCACCCTCGAGCACATGCTGGCCATGAAAGATCAGGCGATTGTTTGCAACATCGGTCACTTCGACAACGAAATCCAAGTCGAGCAACTCAAAAAGCACAAAGGCATCCGGCTGGAAAACATCAAACCGCAATACGATCGCTATTTCCTGCCCGGCGGCAAAAAAAGCATTTACCTGCTTGCCGACGGACGCCTCGTGAACCTCGGATGCGCCACTGGGCACCCAAGCTTTGTGATGTCCAACTCGTTCACAAATCAGACCCTCGCGCAAATCGATCTCTGGCAGAACAAGGACAAATATAAAAAGACCGTTTATCGCCTGCCCAAAAAGCTGGATGAAGAAGTCGCACGTCTGCACCTCGATAAAATCGGTGTGATTCTCACGAAGCTGACCAAATCCCAGGCCGAATATCTTGGAGTGCCGCCCGAGGGTCCCTACAAGCCCGAACACTACAGGTATTGATCGCCCGCATTTTCGCATGGTCAAATGACCCTGCGTGATGTCTGCTAGAGCCGTGGTTCCGCAAAACACGATTGCGATCGTTTACGACTACGATCAAACGCTTTCTCCGACCTATATGCAGGAGGAGGCAGTGTTTCCCACGTTCGGGATTAATCCTGATGCCTTCTGGCGGAGGTGTCAGGAACTCGTCAAAACGAGCGGCTATGACAGCGAGCTGGCCTACATGAAGGTCATGCTCGATTCCCTGGAGGTGGATCCGCCAACAAATGCGGACCTGAAAGCCCTGGGCTCAAAGCTCACATTTTATGAGGGCCTGCCCGGCATGTTCGAGGAATTTCAGGAAGGTCTGCTCACCCAGGAGCATGAGGCACATGGAATCCGGGTGGAACATTTCATCGTGTCCTCCGGGCTCAAGACGATCATCGAAGGCAGCCGCCTGGCACCTTACGTGCGGGCCATTTTTGGTTGTGAGTTTGCCGAGGATTCTGCCGGACGCATCACATTCCCCCGCCGCGTGGTCGGCCACACCCAAAAGACGCAATTCCTGTTCCGCATCAACAAGGGCATGCTCGACTTGAGTGTGGACGTGAATGATCACGTCCCGCCCGACCTTCGTCCGGTGCCATTTTCGAACATGATCTATATCGGAGATGGCCCCACCGACGTGCCCTGTTTTGCCGTGATGCGCCGCTACGGAGGTCAGGCCATCGCCGTTTACAATGCGGAGGACCCAACCCGCGAGTCCTTCCGAAAATGTTATCAGCTCAGCACGCACGCCGACCGGGTGCGCCATATCGCGCCATCAGATTACCGGGCCGGAAGCCACCTGCGCCTCCTCCTCGAAGAAATGGTGTCAGACATCGCCTCGGGCATTGTCAACCGCCGCCTCAAAGACCTGGAAGAGGGAACCGTGCGGGCGCCCATGTATTGAAGATTGACGCCTGACCGCTTCCACGGCTTTACTCCCATCGACTTTATGAAATCTCCTGTTCTTCTCCTTGCAATTTGTGCGGCCTTCACAGTCGGAGCCTGCACGGACAGTCACTTCCGCGAAGAACGCCCAACCGGCTGGGAACTCGCCTTCCGCAAAACCGACCGCAACAAGGACGGCAAAGTCTCACGTCAGGAATTGGGATACACAAGGATTGAGGAAGCGTTCGTCATGTTTGATGAAAATCAGGACGGTTACGTGACCCTCAAAGAATTTGTGACATCAGGCGGCACCCCGGAATCATTTAAGAAGCTCGACAAAAATGGCAATGGCAAGATCACGGTCGAAGAGGCCAAATCCGCCAAAATCGCCATGGACTCCATGACCATCGCCTTCTACGCAGCCGATGCAGACAAAGACGGCTACGTCACTCTCGGCGAGGCCCTCGAATACCGCAAAAAGGCCCGCGAATACACCCGGTAAACTTCTCAGACCCCAAGTCCCATAGATGCCATAGGTCCCCTCACCTCTTCTCCCGTGGCCACGAACAAGCCCGCTGGAGCAACCGCTGCAAGCGTCGGATCGCTGCGGGATCGGTCAACATCTGACCATCCTTCCAGGTGACGTAGAAGCTATCAATGGCCACATCCATTTCCGTGGTGATCCGGGAGAGCTCGATGTTGACTCCGGCCTCACCGAACGCCCGCAGGAGGTCGTAGAGCAGACCCAAACGATCCGGGGTCTGAACATCCACCAGCGTGTAGCTCGGATGCATCGAGTTCGTGATCGAAATTTTTGTTGGCAAGTCGGCGTCCTGCGAAATGCGATAAGTTTTGAGCCGGGCATCTTTGCTCAGGAGTGGCGTAAAATCGTAATCTTCCACAAGCAGGCTGTCTGCCAACCGTGCTTCCACGCGGGCAATATCCTTCGCATTGGAGATGGGTTCAATGGAGGTATTGCAAACCCGGAAAATATCCAGTGCGAGATTGTCACCACGGGTGAAAATATCAGCGCTCAAAATATTTATGTGGCAGGAGAGAAATGCGCCGGCGATGCGCTCGAGCAGGCGGGGACGGTCCCAGCCGCAAACCCAGACTTCACTGTGACCCAGCTCCGGCCGGGCCACCCAGTGGAAGGCCGGTGACAGCGCGCCGAGTTCACTGCGCAGGTGATTCTCCAAAAATGTGCGGAAGAGTTTGAGGTGCTCGGCAATCACCTCGGAGTCAAACATTTGCCAATAGCGTTCGGGCATATGACCGAAGTGCGCACCGATTTCCTCGGTAAAGTCTTTGCTGAGGCGTTTGGCAACCCCCTCACGAAGTTCCCCGACACTGCGGCGGAAGAAGTCCAGAGCGGCATGACCATGTTCCAAATATTCTGACGTGTGGCGGTAGAGCGTCCACACGAGCCCTTCTTTCCAGTCCGACCAATTCTGATCACTGGTGCCCATGCCATCCGCGAGGGTCAGCAACATGAGCGCATCAAGGTTGGCTTTGCTTTGCACAATTCCCGCAAATTGGGAAGTCGTCGCAGGATCTTCCAAATTGCGTTTTTGCGCCGTTGAGCTCAGTTCGTAATGAGCATTCACCAGAGTGATGAGCATCTTGCGGCGTTCGGACGTTAGTTGAAGCCTGCGTGCAACCTTCTGCGCAAGCGTCGCGCTTGCGTC
>JBGSVX010000149.1:0-1881 GCA_041752795.1 Terrimicrobiaceae bacterium | reverse complement strand
GCCTGGACTCCGATGATGAGAGCAAATAGGAAGAGGGCGTATTCAAACGCCCAGTTCATGGAAGTGAACTGGGTATGAAGAATTGGCAGGGCAATCAGGCCCGTGATCACCACTGAGAGGGACAGAAAATGCCGGTGACCTTTATATGTTGCAATCAGCCCACCCAAACCAAGAGCCGCAACGAGCATCAGGGCAAGGTACCAAGGTGCAAGGAAAGGAGATGGAAGGAATAACCAGTCCACGTGGTCGTCGCTGCCAATCCATCCCAGCAAGCAGATCGAGTTCTTAAAGAGGGTTTCAAAAACGGAGAAGTCCCGCAGGAAACTTGTGAATGAAATGGCGAGGACGGGAGTGTTTCCCATCACGTCGGCAACCGGCAAAAGCTTTCCGGAAACCGACCAATTTCGAATCATCCATGCACTCAGAGGAAGGCCCAGAATGAGGCCGCCGATTATCATGTTTCCGAGCCATTTCGCCCATCCGGCCCGGAAACAACACGCTGTGCAACAAAACCAGAGAGCAGCAATTGGGAGCATTGTGTATTTGGTCATGACCGCTGCGGAAAAAAATCCGCAGGCCAGCCAAAAGTGTGGGATCTGATCCGTGCGCAAGAACCGGATCCATGCCCACACAGCCGATGTGACAAGCAGGGTGAGGAACATGTCATGATTGATTCCGGCGGCCATGTTTGTGACCATGGGAATGGAGGCCGTGATGCCACAGATCAGTGCGCCTGAAAACCTGTCTGCTCCCAGTTCGCGAAGCAGCAAATAGAGAGCGCCAAGTGCCGCCACAGCAAACAGGGAGGAGATGGCCCGGATGAGATGAAATCGTGTTGGGCCATCCATGCCGAGCCAGCCGGTCAGGGCATGAACCGGGGTCAGGGTCATGTAATAAAGAGGAGGGTGTTGGGCGATCCAGTTTTCGCCCGCGTTCCGCTCATCACTGTTTCCGTCCCCGGGAAACCCGACCATGATGGATTTTCCCAGCACGGGAAATCCCCGGCCTTCGGCAAGGTCGGAAATATAGGAATAGTGACCCGTCTCATCCGGAATATCCCACAGGGGAATCATGAACCAACTGAGCAGAATGACCTTCAACAAAAAAAGGACGAGGACCCCACGAATCCACCATGGGGAGTCCTGCCATGGTTCCTCGAAACTCCCGGACGTTGAGTGCAGCGTGGCGCGGAAGGCAAAGAATGTGACGATTGTGACGACCGCCAAGAATCCGATCCAGAACAGGATGGGGCTTTCCAAAATCGCCGGGTTCATTTTGGAATTGTCGCAAGAACGGTTTTGCGGGTCATCCAGTAAGTCGGCTATTTCGCCTTTGGTTCCGCCTTGAGCATTGCCTCGATTTCCGGGTCCTTCGGGGCACCGAGTTCGATGGAGCGGAAATAGTGTCGGCGCGCCAACTCAATGAGCGGGGGTTTTCTCTCCAAGTAGAAAAACGCGAGGTTGAAATGGGCGTCGCTGTAGCTTGGGTCAATTTCAACCGCCTTGCGAAGTTCGCTTTGAGCTCCGTCCAGCCAGCCTTTGCGGCCGATGACCACGCCCATGTAGTTTCTTGCGCGGGGATTGCGGGGATCCTGGGCGATGGCTTGGGAGAGGGCAGCGAGGGCTTCATCCAGGCGTCCTTGGTCCATGTAGAGAATTCCGAGGGTGAGCCATGCCGGGGCATTTTCGATGCGGATTTGCACGGCGCGTTTGAGCAGCTTCTCGGAGGCTTCCCCTTTGCCGGCGGCAAACTCCACGACCCCAAGGTTTGTGAGGCCCACCAGATTGTCTGGAACCAGATCGAGCACTTTGGTGTAGGCTCTGCGGGCCCGCTCGTAGTCCTGACGTGCAAAGGCGGCATTGCCTTCGGCGGCGGCCTCCC
>JBGSVX010000148.1:0-2267 GCA_041752795.1 Terrimicrobiaceae bacterium | reverse complement strand
GGTTGACGCCTCCAGAATCAACGCATAGAAACCAAATCACTCCCGCATTCCATAGCTTATTTTATGCTTCTGCTGGTCTGAAAATCGGGGCCACCCCACATTGAATAAAACGCGGAACGCAATAAATAGCGGAATGTTGCGCCCCATGCGTCCCTGTGAGTTCGAGAAAAAAATCAGTTCGCTGCGGAGGGAGCGGCTTTGGCCCCTTTGATCATGGTCTCAAAGGCCGCAGCGGCTCCCTCAACAAGAGCCTTGGGACCGGTCAGCTTGGCATACACATCCCCTTCAGGGCTTTCGATAATGGCGCCCCTCATCGCGAATCCTTCCATCGGCAGTGCTGGCGTGCCCGGCATCCCGCTCAAAAATGTTCCCTCGGCTTCCACAAAGGTCACAGACATCGTTCCCACAGTCTCTTTGCGGGAACTGGATTTGGCATCCTGAAATTGCCCGATCCACCGCTGCACATTGGCTTCGACAGTGCCACCCTGACCCGGACCAAAATGAAAAAAGACCACATCCGCGGTCGCGCCGCCCTCTCCTTTGACCGCAAGCTGGGCCTTGCGCATGGGAGAGGTCGCCGTGATCCAGTTCCATCCTTCAGGTCGATCAAATACAAAGGCTCCAACGGAAAATTCGACAGGCTCCGCAGCACAAACTGGAGCGCAAACACCAAAGACCAAGGCGGCAAAAAGACAGAGAGATTTCATGGCGCAAAGAAAACAGCATTCCATGGGGTTTGCAACCGGAAGGAATTCGAACTCCCCGGTATTTTTCGCGTTGCGGCCAAACTTGCAAATTTGAATTGCCCAAGACGTGGGTCACTGAGATGGTGCCCGGATGAAGATTGTTTCTTTCCTCGTGTGTCTTGCAGCGATCAGCCCGGTGTTTGCCGGCCAACTCGATGTAGCGGTCATTCAATTTGCAGATGATAAAAATCAGGCCGAACTGGAATCCGCGCTGGCCGGAATTCGACTCGCTGAAATCACGGACTCGGACCGCACCCGCACCTCGGCACCGGCTTTGAAAAATGGCACGGTGCTTTTTGCCCAGAGTTTCCCCGCAACTCAGGGAACACAATTCTCCACGTCCACCCGCCTTGGCAACACAAGGGCCGATGTGCAGGGCTCGCTGAGCGGAGGACGGTTGGATGTGAGCATTGCCATTCAGGAAGGCATTCAAGCCGGGCTGCGCAATTTCCAAAAACGCAACTACGCAGGCGCATCGTCTCTCGCTGCGGGACCCGCAACGCTGATCTCAATTCGCCGGGTCCAAACCTCGGCACCTTCCGTCGTAAAAGGTCAGTCCACCCCGGACAAACAGGCCTATACGATGATTCTCGCAGCACAATACACTCCCTGACGCGATAAATGCCCATGCCTCATTTGCGGCTTCGGGCCTTTACATTGATTGAAGTGTTGGTGGTGGCGGCAATTGTTGCCGCTCTGATTGCAGTAAGCGTTCCTGCACTTCAGAGCGCTTTGAGGCATGCTGACCAAACAAAATCCACCGCACTGATGCGAACATTCGGAACCGGCATTTTTTCCTTTGCCACCGAACACAATGGCCTGCTCCCGGGTCCCTTGTGGCCGGGTCAGGTCGCCGAATATGACCCCAACCGCAATGGGCGCCTTGTGGTGGAACTGGCTCCCTATCTCGGGATTGATCAACGCGCAACCCCCTACGTGCCAACAACTCTGCTCACCGGAAGCCTCATCGCAGCCACCCCTGGAGTGGAACAAAAAAACATCCGCCTCTACGTCATGAACATGACCGTGAACTCACCCAATGGAATCATCAATCCATGGGGCTCGGCCGCATCCCCCACCCCCGGGTCTCCGCGGTCATTGGCCTCCGTAAACCCAGACCCATTGGAACCCCTCCTCACGGAAGCGTGGCAGGGACATCCTGCGGTGACCACCGCTCCATGGAAATCCTCCACCCCAGTGAATCCTCCCCACGGCAAATACGCTCTCTCTTTGCTGTTCGATGGCAGCGTGCGCCCGGAAACCCCTTAAAAGAGTGATCCCAGATCACAACCTTTCCTGAAAAAACTCACGAAAACGAGTTGTCAAAGCATGGGGTTTATGAATATCTTCACCCTCCGCTCGATTTTTTGAGCGGCTCACGGAGTCTTAGCTCAATTGGTTAGAGCGCCGCCCTGTCACGGCGGAGGTTGCGGGTTCGAGCCCCGTAGACTCCGCCACTCATTTCGAGTGGCGGAGTGACCGGAAACCCTGATAAACACAAGCTCTCCGGGCTTTGCGGTC
>JBGSVX010000147.1:0-1634 GCA_041752795.1 Terrimicrobiaceae bacterium | reverse complement strand
ACAGCTGTAGCCCGAAAAATATCGGACCCCCTGTGTTTATCGGCCCTTCAGGCCTTCCGCCGGGGAAGTTAGGTTAGAGGATTACTCGCTGCAACGGAAAGTTTCAGCAAGTTTCGAGCCGGAAAACGAAAAAGGCGCTCTGTTAACCCGACAATGGATTGAGGTGACATTTCCAGAACGGCTCTGACAAGCAGAGCCCTCCAACGGAGTGTCCCGTTTGTCGCGACAGCTTTCCCGAATCACTCCAATTATCGGCCAGGTGATTATCTCCTCCACCGGAAGGACGTGCCTTCCTGCACGGTGACCCCATTGGTGAGGGAAACCGGAGCCGGAACGCGAATGATTCTGGTCTCAGGAACCCGTAGCGTTCCAAAACCCGAGGAGACCACGGGATCAGGGTTACCGTAAGAAACGATCACCATGGGCGGCCCCCAGAATCCGCCACCCCATCCGGAATTCCATCGATTCCATCCTCCACCCCAACAATTGATTGGCCGCACCGGCTGGATGCAGACCGGTTGAGGCCGAATGACACCAAAACTGATGGGAGATCCGGCATGAGCCGGCACTGCCGTCCAAGAGCAAATGATTATCAGGAACCCGATCACCAAGATTCTCATGAGGAAAATCTAATCCCACCAACCAGTGGAGTCCAGTCCGAGTTCTTGCGATGTCACCGCCCGGCTTTTGGTCTGCTCCGCTTTCACCTTGCATTTTGGCTGGCGTGGGGCGAAGATTCCCAATCCAGCCCATGAAATCCCGAGCCCCGAGACTTTTGTGCCTGCTGGCGGGTCTTTTCTTCTTTCCGATTGTCCAGAGTTCCTTCGCCGAGGAATCTTCGGGGCTATTCCTGCAAGCCTATAAGGATTACCAAGCTGCGGAAAAATTGGAGGGAGAAAGCGACCCCCGGCGCGCCCTGCTTCGCTACCGCGAGGCCGAGGTCCGTCTTGCCCAAATCACAAAGAACGATCCCGAGTGGCAGCCCCTGGTGGTGGAATATCGTCTCAAGAGAACACGGGAAAATATTGCCCGCCTGGAAACCCAAACGGCCGGCATGCCCCCGCTTGAGGAGGAACTCGAAGGCCCCCTGCCCTCTGCCCCGGAGCGCGAAGCCCAACCTCCATCGCTTCCTCCAGTCACCACAAAGCCGGGTCCCCGCTCAAACACCAAGCCGACTCCCAGTGCACCCCTTCCGACCAAAGCACCGACCACAAATCAGGGTGACTCCCCAACTCTGGCCAATGCCCTGAGAGAGTTGACTGCCGCCCGGAAAAAACTCAATGCTGCACGCTCGGAAAACCGGCAACTCGGCGACCGCTTGGAACGGGCCAATGCCGACCTGAAAAGCGCTCTGTTCGAAGTGGACCGCACGAAGGTTAGCGTCGTCGAACTAAAGTCCCAACTGGCTCAGGCAAATGATGCTATTGAAAACTTCAAGAAGGATGGCGGCAATCGGTCGGAAATTCGTGCGGAACGTGAAAAAGAAATGGCTGTTTTTCTGAGGAAGCTGGCGGAAACCGATGCGGACGCTGAGGTTCTGAGGGAGGAAAATGAGGCATTGATTGCCAAGCTGGAACGGGCCTCGGGGATTATTACTGCCAGCGAAGAAATTCGCGCAAAATTGCTGGCCGAGC
>JBGSVX010000146.1:0-3768 GCA_041752795.1 Terrimicrobiaceae bacterium | reverse complement strand
TGGCGCCGCCGGATTTGCCATGCGTCCGAGGAAGAGGCATGTTCCTGTGGGGCGGTGTTGGATCACAAACAGAAACGGGCGGTCCACGGTGACGGTGACCGGGTCCATAGGAGCCATGGTGGCCCGCATCATCACGGCGGCGGTGGCTGCAGCAGCCTCAGTGCCATTTTCATCAACATCCACGAAGGTTTTGTGAAAGATGTCCGAGATATAAAGATAGTCATCCGGTTTGCGCACGGCGATGCCTGAAAAATCGGCGGTTCCAGTCGGGATGTTGAAGGCATAGGTCATGCCAAGGGCCTTGAGCGAATCGGCAAGCGACAGCAAGGGGGGATCCAAACGAAATTTGGGCAGTGAGAGATCAACCTGCTGACGGGACATCTTGGAAAAACCCGCGAGGATTTCGGGGGTCAAAGACTTTTCCAAGGCGGCGCAATCTGCGTCGGGCAGAATCACTACAAATTGCAGATCGGAATTTTCGTAGGGCAGGCTCACAGCGACAAATCCTTCGGCTTTCTGGTAGCCGACGCTTTCGTCGAGACGCATCATGGGGACATCCACCTTCGAACCATCAGCCAGAGCAAACGGCATGGGTTTCGTTGCTCCTTGGATGAATGGAAACCTCCAGAGGGCTTTCAGATACAGGGCATTCACCAATACCAGGCGGGTGTCCTCGTTCAAGGCGCCATCGGGCACGATTGATGGGATTTTGTCATGGGTCTGCTCTTTGACCCAGGCATTAATGCGTTTGGCGGCGGCAGCAGCCTGAGTTTCAAAATCCGCCAATTCCATCGGTGCGGAAAAAGTGCTTTTGAGAAGTTCCAGGTAGTCGGGCAGGAAAGGATATCCTTTCTGACCAAACAGCCGGTCGGCAATCGAAAGTGTGATCGGACTGTCTTTCGATCCAAGAGCGGAGATCTCCGAACGGAGCGCAGCAAAATCGGTTACAATCGAGTCATTTGCATAATGGAGAGTTCCCGCCATCTGGGTCTTTGTGTCGCCGTCCGCTCCGGCATAGGCCATCACAAGGACCGACTGAATCGAGTAGGGAGAAAGCAGGGCATTGCCATCTGGAGGCAGACTCTTCGAAAGCAGATCAACCCCCAGCGCATTCACAGCATCCGTTGCAGGGGCCGCATTCATGGAGGAAAGAGAAAAAACCGCACAGAGGGAAACGATGGCAAGTGAGGACGCAACATGATTCACACTGCGATGTCTATCATTCCCCTCCGGGAAATGACACTGAAATAGCTTCATGAATTTGATTATTGAATGCTCAAATAGAAAATCACAGATACCAAACGCTGTCCTTGCCGGAATCTGCTTTCCATCTGTTTTGACACAAAGTATGAAGGCTCTTTGCTGAATCAAAATGGAATCCACTGAATTTGCCACTCCAAGAAGTTCAGGATCAAACAGCGACAGGAATATTGATCCGACCCGTTGGGTGGATGAGCATGGGGACTGCCTCTTCCGTTTTGCCTTGGTTCGTGTGAGGACGGCTGAGGTTGCCGAGGACTTGGTGCAGGAAACTTTCTTGGCGGCCATTCGGAGCAGGGATCAATTTCGTGGACGATCCTCTGAGCGAAGCTGGCTCGTTGGAATTTTGAAAAACAAGATCCTCGATTATTATCGCAAACTTGGGCGGGAAACGACCTTCACCGATCTGGAGTTCCTGAAGGATGAGTTGCCCCACAAATTTGAAGATGGTTTCTGGAACCATGCCCTCGGACCGAAGAATTGGAAGCCGGAGTCCGACGAGGTAACGCACAAAGAGGAGTTCTGGCAAACCATGAGAGACTGCCTCGCGAACCTTCCTGACCGGGTTTCTGCGGCTTTCATGCTTCGGGAAATAGATGACGTGCCTGGCAAAGAAATTTGCACGCTGCTGAACATCACGGAGAGTAACCTGTGGGTCATGCTGCACCGCGCACGCATGGGCTTACGCGAATGCCTCGAAGTCCATTGGTTTGAAAAGTCATGATTAAAAAGCTCATTGCCTCCCTCAGCAACATATCCGGACTTTCCTGCAGACAGGCAACCCGACTCGCTGCCAAGGCCATGGACACTCCTCTGGATCGTGGCGAACGGATGGAATTGTATTGTCACCACATGATTTGCAGCACATGTCGGAATTATGCCAGACAGCTGAAACTAATGAGATCCTGGCTCAGGGAGTTCGGACAAAAAATCGAATCTCCCACTGGCCTGAGTTCCTCCCGCAAGGAGGAAATCAAGACTCGCCTGAAAAGCGAACCACCGAGCGAACTGTAACTCCAGTTTTTTGTTTGTAAGGTTTTTGAAAATGGGACGACTGATAGGTGCGTCGGGTTTTCTCCGGCTGAAAATCCACAAGAAGAAAGGTCAGAAGTCATGCGTCACATCGGTAAATTTCTCCTGCTTTTGGCAGGGCTTGTTTTTTTGGACAGATCCAGTGCTAACCAGACAATCGAAAGTCCAGAGCACCAGAGTGACCTGCTGGAGCTTTACACTTCGGAGGGATGCAGCAGTTGCCCACCGGCTGAAGCTTGGATGGCCAACCTTCGGGCGAAGCCCGGCTTGTGGACAAAATTTGTTCCTGTCGCCTTCCATGTGGATTACTGGAATTATCTCGGCTGGCCGGACCGCTTCTCCTCTCCCGATTTTACAGAGCGCCAGAGAGCCTATGCCGCCTCATGGGGATCAGAAAATATTTACACCCCGGAGTTTGTGCTCAACGGTTCCGAGTGGCGCAGGCAGGGCAACTTTCCGACAGATTCAAACAAATCTCCTGGGCGACTCAAATTATACTTGGACGAAACTGGAGGGGTTACCATAAGTTTCCATCCGGCCCCAGATTTGCGGGGACCGTTCAAGGTGACTGTAGTTCCGTTGGCCATGGGGGTGGTCACTATTGTTAAACGAGGGGAAAATTCTGGAAGGACCCTTCGTCACGATTTCCTGGCCCTTGGCATCAGGGAGGTCGAACTCAAACAGACAGATGACGGGACATTTCGAGGCCAGCTTGCCTTGCCACTAAACAAGGAGGCATCCGTCTCCGCACTTGCTGCGTGGGTCAGTTCACCTGGGATTCCAGTCATTCAGGCCGCTGGCGGCCTGATCGGAACGGCAACAGCCGAGGATTGACTGTCTCCAGAAGAAAGCTGCAAGAATTTGCACCTCTTTTCTTCGACTCCATTCGCTGTGCAATAATTTTTAATTATTCGGTGTAAGGTTTCGCGTGGTTGCACGACTGAACATGGTCGCGTTACAACGCGTCCTAAACAAAAATTAAAACAATAATACAATGAAAACACTGACAAAAACATTCGCGCTTGGTGCTCTGGCACTTGGATTCCTTGGAACTTCGGCCATCGCCGAGGACACCGCTTACGTTCCCGCTGCCTTCCGTTGCGCCTCCTGCGGGGCTCAATATCAGGTAAAAACCAAAGTGATGAAGGATAATTCGATCCAAATCAAACTCGAGAAGGTCGCTTCCACAGCAAACCCAAAAGCCCGCTAATATTGTAGAGGCCCCAGCAAGTCAGCCGCCGCCTGTGAAAACGGGCGGCGGCTTTTTGTTAGAAACTTTTCTGTAAGGATTTTCATTTGCGAGCGACATATCCTACGAATGAAACCCATTAAATTTCGACTCTTCGTCGTTTTGAGTGGGCTTAAATGTGCGCGATTTTGAGGTTGAGTCCACCGGCTTTGAGATAAGCGGCAATTCGAAAGTAGTGAAAATTCCGAAACCCTCGCGCCATTCTCTTAGCGATTTGCAGATTTCCG
>JBGSVX010000145.1:0-3277 GCA_041752795.1 Terrimicrobiaceae bacterium | reverse complement strand
TCATTTTTTCCACGAAACGGATCCCACCGCCCGGCACCGCGGCTGCTGCCGGAGCGGGGCGAGTTTCCGCGAGAGGTGATTTCCCGCATGCGCTTGTCCTGTTCCCGTTCATATCGGACGAGCACACCGACCACTTGGAATGGCGACCCATTCACAAGCAACACCTCCCCAATCACCTCCTCTGCCGGTTTGCGTGGGAAAAATTGAGTCAGGATGGCATCGCCGATGACGATGGCCTTGGTGGATCGTTCCACGTCCAGTTCGCCGATGAATCTCCCCGCCTGCAATTCGTGACGTCCAACAATGGCATTGTCCGGCCAGACTCCGGTCACCCGCTTGCGGTCCGAGATCACTCCGGCTGAAATCGCGGCTCCGTGGTTCATCTCCGGCGAGACATGCGAAACCAAAGGAGCCGCCTCCTGAATCATGCGCGCATCCATCAGCGTGCGGCCCGGCGACAAATTCCAAAAATCCATTTTATCCCCTGAGATTTCTTTGTTCACGATGCTGACAAATTCCAGTCCGCCAATTTGCTGCATGAACGATCTTGTGCCTTTTTCGATGCCCGCGGTGAGGGCCATGGTGGCGATGAGGCTGCTGACCCCGAGCACGATGCCGAGCATGGAGAGGAAGCTGCGGAATTTGTGCGCGGCGATTTCGCGCAGGGCTGTTTCCAGGAGGAGCAGGGGATTCACGGCACGTACTCCCGACTGATTTTTCCGTCCTTGATTTCGATCACCCGCCGGGCCACGGCGGCCACATCGGGATCGTGGGTCACCAAAACCACCGTGCGCCCTTCTTTGTGCAGATCGCGAAACATACCGAGCACAATCTCCCCGGTGGTCGAATCCAAATTTCCGGTCGGCTCATCGCCGAAAAGAATCTTGGGATTGTTGACCAAAGCGCGGGCGATGGCCACGCGCTGACATTGCCCGCCGCTTAGTTGGGTCGGGCGGTTACGGAGTCGGTCGCCAAGGCCCACCGAACGCGCGGTCTCTTCGGCGCGTCGTTTTCGCTCACCGGCAGAAATGCCGGAGTATACGAGGGGAAGCTCAACATTTCCCACAACATCCAGTTTGGAAAGCAGGTTGAAGGACTGAAACACAAATCCAATGTCCTGATTCCGCGTCTCTGCGAGAGTGTCTCCACTGGCTTTGCTGAGATCTTTTCCGCAGATTTCCATGCGCCCGGAACTCGGGGTGTCGAGGCAGCCCAGCAGGTGCATGAGCGTGGATTTTCCACTGCCGCTTGGGCCAATAATTGCCACGAATTCTCCCTGGGCAATGGTCAACGTGATTCCGGCAAGTGCCTGAATTTCCTGGTCTCCCACGCGGTAAACCTTCGTGACATTTTCCAAGACGGCAACGTTCATGCAGCCGAGTCAGGATTTGCTCTGCGGTTCTTCGGGCTCCACGAGAAGGATTTCTTCGCCCTCCTCGATGCCGGACCGGATCTCAGCAAACCCGAGGTCCGTGATTCCGACTTCCACCATGCGCTTCTCGGTGTGCCCGCCTTTGCGCACATAAACGACAGAGCGTTTCTGATCCTTGAAGATCGCAGCAACCGGCACAGTGACTGCTCCCGAGGCCTTTTGAACCGGTGCATGCATGCTGACCGACATGCCGGGTTTGAGTCTCCCGTCATTTTCTTCGATGAGCGCATGAACTTCAAAACCCTTGATGTTGTTTTTTACGGTCGCAACCGGCGCCACAAATTCCACACGGGCCCGGATCGGCTTGTCCTCGGGACTGGCCGTGTTGACATGGATTTCCTGCCCGTTTTTCAACATGGGGGCATCGACTTGGTTGACGTGGGAGTTGATCAACAAACGGGAGAGGTCGGCAAAATTGACCAACACGGTTCCCGCATTCACACTGGCCGCCGCGACCACGACCTGGCCTTCATTCACCAGCACATCAAGCACGGTGCCATCCGCTGGAGCCTCGATGCGCGTTTTCCTCAGGCGGTCCTCAACCTGCTGCAACCGGGACCTTGATTTCAGAAGCGTGTTCTCCGAAATGGCGAGGTCCGCCGCCAGATTGGCAAACACTTCTTTGCTGATCAGCTTTTCATCAAAAAGCGCCTTGGCCCGCTCGTAGTTGCCACGGTTTTTGTCAACGGTCAGTTGCGCTCCATCAATCTCAGTTTTCGCAGCCGCCTTTTCTGTCAGCAAATCCGTGTCATCAATCGTCGCAATCGGTTCCCCGAATTTCAAAATGTCCCCGGTCGCCGCATGCAATTTTTTGACCTTCCCGCCAACTTCGGATTTCACATCCACAATAAAGGCAGGCACGACTTCACCGGTCAGCAGCAAGGTCTGCTCGACATCCCGCCGCTCGGCGGATGCCACATAGTCAGATGATTTGGATTTTTCGTCCTGACCTGAGGCCGATTTAAAAAACCGGAAGCCGCCCCAAACCATGGCGGCGAGGAGACCAAGAATGAGAATATTGCGGAGAATTTTCAAAGCGAGGAGGCGCGTGCAATGAAAGCACAGGACAGGGAGAAGGAATGGATGCAGTTTTTGAGGCCGACGGGGCCAATTTCGCCATTGCAGAAAAATCCGGCACTCGGGTGAGTTCCAAGAAGTTTTTGGATCGAGGTGGCATCATGCCCCTCCCCGCCAAACAGGGCCTGACCTCGACCAGTGCATGCAAAAACAAGGGAGGCGAGAGGATGCCCCCATTCGGAAAGCGTGTGTTTAAGTACTGCCGTGAGGTCAGCATCCGCCGAGGCGGCATCCCGCAATTGGTATTGCAGGGTCTGACCCACTCGCGGGATTCCGCCAATGACCACGGCCCCAGAGGACGGGTCAGCCCCCAAAATATTGCGCACTAGAAAATCGCTTGGCCGGAAATCTTCGACGTATTCTGTGCCGGCAAGTCCGGCAAACAGATTGCCTCGCGCGCCGGCTTTTTCTTTGTCGGAGAGGGTTTCGAATGCTGACTCTAGGGCCTCGTAAGCTGGGCGGGACCCCAGGGCATAGACAACATTGTTTTCGGCACGCGTCACGGTGAGCGGCTCACCGATGGGGCGGCAACCCTGACTCAGCACCGGCACCAAGCGGAGCAAACCACCGATGCCGAGCACGGCGCAATCCACAATTTTTCCATTGATGAAAACAGCCGTGTCTTCCTCCGACTGACCCCCGCTGGCAAAGCCACCAACGACGGGCACCGAAGATTTTGGGGTGGTCCAATTTGTGAGCCAGCTCTCTGCGTCGAAGGTGAATGGATTCGCAAGGGACACCCACCCGTTGATTTGACGAAACTCGGGG
>JBGSVX010000144.1:0-2274 GCA_041752795.1 Terrimicrobiaceae bacterium | reverse complement strand
GGGGGCACGAGTTCTTTTTTTTCCGCGATGGCGGGGAGTGTGACTTTATCGTCGCAAGCGACAGCCGTCCGCGGACGGCGATCCAAGTCTGCTGGGAATTTTACGAGGGCAACCGCAAGCGCGAATGGGAGGGAATCCGGCAGGCCACGGAAGCCCTGGGGATCAAAGACCGGTTTTTCCTCACCTACAACCAATCCGAACCGCTGGAAGGCATTCCTTCCATCCCCGTTTGGCGATGGCTCCTGGAGGGAGAATCCCCGGCAAGATGATGGTACCCCGGTAGGGACGCCTCGCCGGGGCGTCCGACTTATGAAGCGCCGAAGGCGCGAGCCCCGTCTTCTCCGATATTCTTCCCCCAATGGCGCAGGCAAACCCCCAGCGAAAATCTTGCATCCTAAATCATCAGCAAAAAATGATTGAATATCATCCACTTTATGGTTGAATTTCACCCATGAAAGAACGATATCTTGCCCCCAAGGTCCTTGAGGCGCTCTCGGATACCCCAGTTGTTTTTGTGCAGGGCCCACGCCAATCTGGCAAGACAACTCTGGTGCAAAATCTTCGCAGTCAGGGGCATCAGGCGGAATACCTGACCCTGGATGATGCCGCTGTCCTTGGCGCGGCGCAATCCGACCCGGAGGGCTTTGTTGCCGGACTGCCGGAGCGAGTGATCCTCGATGAGGTTCAGCGTGCTCCGGAGTTGTTCCTAGCCATCAAACGGAGCGTGGACCAAAACCGACTCCCGGGCCGCTTCCTTTTGACCGGCTCGGCCAGCGCTCTTCTCCTGCCCAAAGCATCCGAATCGTTGGCGGGCCGCATGGAAGTGCTGCCGCTCTGGCCGTTCTCTCAAGGGGAAATCGCGTCATCTCCCGGAAATTTCATCGACGCCGCATTCTCCCCGGATTTCAAACCCGGCAGCATGCAAGGATCGGATTGGTCCTCACTCGTTTCCAAGATCGTTGTTGGCGGATACCCGGAAGCGGTTGGCCGCAAGGACGAACGCAGGCGTCTTGCGTGGTTCGGGGCTTATGTGACCACGATCCTGGAACGTGACGTGCGCGACCTGGGCAACATTCAGGGTTTGCGGGAATTGCCCAGACTTTTGCGCCTGGTGGCAGCCCGCACGGCCAATGTGCTCAATTTTAATGACCTCGCCCGCGACGCCGGACTGCCTCCGACCACCGTAAAGCGTTATTGGGCCTTGTTGGAGGCGGTTTTCCTCGGGCTCACCATTCTCCCCTGGAGTGGCAATCTGACCTCACGATTGAGCAAAGCGCCCAAACCTCTGGTCGCGGACACCGGCTTGCTTTGTTACCTGCTCGGCTTGGACGAGGCCAGGCTCAGGGAGGACAGTCTCATGACGGGAGCTGTTTTGGAAACATTTGTCGGACTGGAACTAACCAAACAAATCGCCTGGAGTTCCCTCCAGCCCCGTTTGTTTCACTATCGCACTCACGCTCAGCAGGAAGTCGATTACATCCTGGAGGACAGGGCCGGAGGCTTGGTCGGAATTGAGGTCAAAAAAAGCGCCAGCCCAACCCGATCCGATTTCAAAGGCCTGCGACATCTGGCCGAACAAACCGGCGACAAATTCCTGCGCGGCATCCTTCTTTATACAGGAACAGAAAGTGTTTCCTTCGGGCAGGACTTGCAGGCAGTCCCCCTCAGCGCCCTCTGGCTCTCTTAAAAAGCGCCGAAGGCGCGGCCGGGCGGAAAAGTGATACCATCTCTTGGAATTTTTTGGATCATTGGCAGGATGCCAATGCCACGTGGCATCGGCATCCTGCCGATGTTCTGAGTCTATTTAATTCAAAGAGATTGTATGATACGCCAGCGGAGAATCCATCCCTTGGATTATTGTTTGGCTTTCCACATCTTTGGAGTATAGTCGTAAAATAAATCAACAAATGTGGAGTACACTCTAATGATTGACGTTTTACGTGAGACCTATCGGCGGCTGCTGGCCGGGACAAGCAGCCGGAACCACCGCTTTTTATTCGACAGTTTCGACATGAAAGAGCGGCTTGTGGGGCTTGTCGGCCCGAGAGGCGTGGGAAAGACCACTCTGATGCTCCAGTATATTCGCGAGCGGGTGAGCGACCCGGCGGAGGCCTTCTACGCTTCGGCGGACCATATTTTTTTCAACAAAGTGGGACTTCTGGACTTTGTGCAACACCTCTTTACGAGGGAAGGGACGAAGCTGTTTTTCCTGGATGAAATCCACAAGTATCCCGGCTGGGAGCAGGAGCTGAAGAACATTTACGACTCATTCCC
>JBGSVX010000143.1:0-4055 GCA_041752795.1 Terrimicrobiaceae bacterium | reverse complement strand
TGCTCTGCGGCCACACGCACGGGGGTCAGTTTTGCCTCCCCGGAGGATTTCCAATCATTCGAAACACGCGCGTCCCCCGTCGCCTGCTCGCTGGCTCATGGCAATATGAAAACCTTCGTGGCTACACATCCCGCGGAACCGGAGCCTGCGGAGTCCCGGCGCGTTACTTCTGCCCCCCGGAAATCACGATCCACACCCTGAAATCCGCCAAGGAAATCCCAGACTGATTTTTAACACGCGCTGAAAAAATCACCGCGTGTTGCTGATCAGCCCCGATGGAGAAATTCCGGCAAGTCGCTCGAGTGCCTCAAGATATTTTTCCGAGGTTTTTTGAATGATGGAGTCTGGAAGATTTGGCGCGGGAGGGGTTCGGTCCCAATCGAGGCCGCTAAGATAATCCCTCAAAAATTGTTTATCGAAGCTTGGTGGATTTGTGCCGGGCTGATACTGATCGGCCGGCCAGAAACGCGATGAGTCAGGGGTCAGGCATTCATCAATCAAAACCAATTCATCATCCAGAATACCAAATTCAAATTTGGTATCAGCGACAATCACTCCGCGGGCAGCAGCCCATGCACGCCCGTGTTCATAGAGTTCGACAGAGGCCTTGCGCACGGCGAGGGCCAATTCGTCGCCAACAAGAGCCCGGCACTGACGCCATGTGATGTTTTCATCATGTCCGGTGTCATTTTTTCTGGCTGGTGTGAAAATGGCTTCCGGCAGGCGCTCGGCCTGAACCAACCCTGAAGGCAGCTCGTGGCCGCAGGCTGATCCGGTGCGTTGGTATTCCTCCCATGCCGACCCGGCGAGGTAACCTCTCACCACACATTCCACGGGAAGCGGCGTGCATTTTTTGACCAGCATGGACCGGCCCTCCAGGGCTTCGCGGTGAGGGGCAAACACTTTCGGGAATTCCGAAAATTTGGTGGAGACCATGTGATTCGGAATGAAGTCGAGTTTGTTAAACCAGAAGGCCGAAAGCTGGGTGAGGACCGCTCCTTTTTGGGGGATGGCATTTGGCATGATGCAGTCAAACGCGGAAATCCGGTCCGTTGTCACAATCAACAAATTCTCCCCCGCATCAAAGACTTCGCGGACTTTTCCTGAGCGCACCTTGCGCACGCCGGGCAGATCACATTCCTGAATCAGCATAGGGGAAAAATCTGACCGATAAATCGTTCCAAGTCGAGAGGCATCCAATGAGAACGTCAGCCGATGGCCAGCACGAGAATTTGCACGGCCAGCACGCGGAGCAACATGGTGAGTGGATAAACAGTGGCGTAGGAGAGCGCCGGCGCAGGGGTCGTGGTGATCGAGTTTGCAAAAGCCAGCGCGGGGGGATCGGTCATGCTTCCAGCCAGCACGCCAATGAGGCCGAGGAAATTCTGACGCAGAACAATCAATCCAAATGCGCCGACAAGGAGCAGGGGAATGAGCGTGATGGCCGCACCGCAGGCCAGCCAGAGCAGACCGTCTCCGACAAGCAGGGTTTGCATGAACATGCCGCCCGATTTGATACCGACCACGCTGAGAAACATCACAATGCCAATTTCGCGAAGGAGGAAATTGGCATTGACTGGCATGTACCAAAGCATCGGGCCGATGCGGCCGATATGACTCAGGAGAATGGCCACGAGAAGCGGACCTCCGGCCAGGCCGAGTTTGACCGGAGCAGGCATGGACGGGACAAAGATCGGAATACTCCCAAGCACCACACCCAGCACGATGCCCACAAACAGCGGAATGATTTGCGGGTGGTTCAGGTCCTTCATCGAATTTCCCAGGCCTTTGGCCACATGATCCAATGAGGCCTCTTCACCGACCACGGTGAGCGTGTCACCGGCCTGCAGTCGCCGATTGACCGGATCGGGCAGATCAATTTCTGAACGGCTCAGCCGGGTGAACCGCACATTGTGAAGGGCTTCCAACCCAAGATCGGCAAGGGATTTTCCAACGGCTGTCTTGCGGGTCACCACGACCCGGCGCATCGAGAGTTCCCCCGGATTTGTCCTCAGATCAACATCACTCGCCTCCCCGGTCACCACCCGGAATTTTTCCAAAGCGGCCGGAGGACCCACAGCCAGCAAAATGTCCCCCATGCTAAGAACCGACTCCATGCGGGCCACCGAAACTTTCCCCTCGCTCTGAATCCGCGAAACCACAACGCCCGAGCCACTCAAGCCGGGGATATCGCCCAGTTTCATTCCTTCCAAATTGGGATTGGCAACCCGGAGGTTCAATGTTTCCAGCCGGGGATGCAGCAGGGCAAGGTCCTGACGGAAGGAGGTTTCTTCTTTGGAGAGGTTGATGCGCAACACCACGCGCAGAATCAACATCGCCAGAATAATGCCGACGACCCCGAATGGATAGGCCACCGCATAGGCCAGACCCGGAGTCCGCAAGGCCTCGGGGGTGATGCCGGGCAAGCCCGCCAGCGCTTCCTGTGCCGCACCCAAACTCGGGGTGTTTGTGGTGGCACCGGAAAACAACCCTGCCGCAGCCGCGATGTCCACACCAAGAAACTTGTGAGAGGCCCATGCCAACAAGGCTCCCAGGATCACAATCGCGGCTGCCATGGCATTCAACGGCGCCCCGTTCTTTTTCAATGAAGAAAAAAAGCCCGGCCCCACCTGCACCCCAATCGTGTAAACAAACAGGATGAGACCGAATTCCCGGACAAACCCCGCAACCTCCGGATTCAAATGAATTCCAAAATGACCAAAGGCCAGCCCACTGAACAGCACCCCGGCGACTCCCAGCCCCACCCCACGAATCTTCAGACTCCCAATCGCCAAGCCAGTCACCGCCACCAGCCCGATCACCACCATCGCCTGCGCAATGGATTCCCCAACCAACAATTGCTTGAACCATTCCATATTCCCGGAGTCTTTCTGAAGATTTTGATAAAAACAAGCTCAATATAAGAAAAACTTATATTATGCATTATTTGTCCGATGTGACAGGGTTGAGCATGGCGAGGAGTCTTGACCTGTCAAGGCTGGGGTCATGGAGAAACAACGGTGCAGGGATGCCGTCCCCGGAGACCGGTCGAAAAAATCGCGACGAAGCCACCTCGATGGGATTTATCATTTTTTCAAAGATGCGCCCTTGCACCGGGTGGCATTCCGCTGACACCATTGCGGGAATGACGAAGGACGAGATTGCGGAGGTGATGACCAATATTGCCCGATTGCTTGAGATCAAGGGGGAGAACCCGTTCAAATATCGGGCGTATCTGAATGCCGCAAGGGCGCTCGAGACGTATCCGGGGGATTTGCGGTCGATGGCCGAGGCGGGAACACTTCAGGAAATTGATGGCATCGGCAAGGCGATTGCAGAAAAAATCAAGGCGATCATTCTGGATGGGCGGCTCGACTATTATGAAGAACTGAAAGAGGAATTCCCTTCGGATATCCTCACACTTTTTGAGTTGCAGGGGCTTGGCGGGAAAAAAATCAAAGCTCTTTACGATGCGCTGGCGATTGCATCCATTTCCAAGCTGGAACGCGCGTGTCGGGATGGCAGTGTGGCCGCCTTGCCGGGATTCGGTCAAAAGACGGCAGATAATCTCCTGGAGGCCATCGCGCAGAGAAAACGCAATGCGGGTCAGTTCCTTCTCGATGATGCCATGCAGCTTGCTGACGAGCTTTTGGAGGACCTGAAAGGTCACCCTGCGGTGAACCTTGCGGAGGTGGCTGGCAGTCTGCGCCGGAGAAAGCCGGTGGTGCGGGATATCGATCTCATTGTTTCCACAAAAAAGCCGGAGGAGGTCATCGCCTTTTTTGTGGGTCATCCGGCCATCGAACGGGTCCTTGCGCAAGGGCCGACCAAGGCCAGCGCGATGGCACGCGGTGGAGTGCAATGTGATTTGCGGGCGGTCTCGAATGCGGAGTTTCCATTTGCTTTGGGCTACTTCACCGGCAGCAAGGAACACAATGTGGAATTGCGCTCCCGTGCTCTCGCGAAAGGTTGGACTCTGAACGAATACCGCCTGGCTCCCACCGGCGAAGATTCGGAGGCCATTCCGCCGATTCACTCCGAACACGATCTTTACC
>JBGSVX010000142.1:0-2957 GCA_041752795.1 Terrimicrobiaceae bacterium | reverse complement strand
GAGGTGGGGATTCCATGAATGCCCGGCATCGTTTTTGATAAATGGCGGAAAGCTTATCCTCCGGGTGCAGAACGGTCAGTCGTTCAAAAAGGCTCAATGAGTCCTCAAATTTTGCACTTCGGAAAAGCCGGATGGCGTCTTCATGCATGGAAAGATTTTCCTGGGAAAATGACTCAGGTGGGAGGGCAAATACATGGACCGGCGCTCGTCGACCGATCACTTGCACGAGGTCCGCACTGCGATAGACCGTGATTTCGCCGGCGAGTTCCCGGCAGGACTCGGATATGAGAATGTCGCAGCCAAGCGCTTTGGTCAGGCCTTCGATTCGGGAGGCGAGATTGACCGTATCGCCGATGACCGTGGGTTCCATGCGCGTTTGACTTCCCACATTTCCAAAAAGCACGGACCCGCTGTGAAGGCCGATGCCGGCTTCCCAGGCTTCGAGTCCCCGCGCTGCACGGGAGGCATTCAGGGATTTTAATGCCTGCCGCATGGCAAGAGCGCATTGGATTCCAGCGGTGGCCGCTTCCTTTGGTGAGAGCCAACCGAGGGTTCCCCACGTCGCCAAAATGCCGTCTCCAAGAAATTTGTCGATGGCTCCTTCGGCCTTCAAAATTTCTTCCACCATGTGACCGAAATATTCATTCAGCTCTCCAAAAACCTCCGTTGGGTCGCCTGCTTCCGTGCGGGCTGTGAATCCCCGCACATCAGAAAATAGAATCGTGACCTCGCGGCGGGCACCACCAAGAGATTGAAGGAACTCCGCACGGTGATCGAGGATTTCGCGCGTGAGGCCGGGCGAGACATAGCGTTCCAGTGCACGACGTGTCCGAAGCCGTTCGCGCCCCTCGGCCACAAGGTCTGCGGAAACCGAGGCCGCGGAAGAAACGGTCATGCCAATCAGGAAAATGGCCAGTGGGGGCATCCAGTCCATCGTGTCCAATACAGCCACAGCGAGCGGCAGGGAAGCCACGGCAAGAAACAAGAGCAGCAAAATTTTGAATGTTGTTTTTTTGATGAGAAGCCATGTGAGGAAAGTGACCACACATCCCAGAAAACCAAAAAACAGAAGCGCGCTCTGGTTTGGAATGGAATAGAACCGCCGATCCCATGCCGCGCCCAATGCTGCCAAATGCAATCCGGCTCCTATATAGGTTCCAAGCGGCGTCTGAAATTCGTCATGAAACTGTGGAGCGGCAGCCCCGATGGCAACAACCCGATCTCGAAAAACTTCCCCCTCTTTCAATTGTGCAGCCCATTCCCTCCGGCTGAAAATTTGCCAGAGCGGGACGCGCACATTGGGTGCCAGTCCATCGATGCTTGGGATGAACAGTGCAGAATCCGGCAAGGCATCGCGCGCGGCTTCGCCTTTTAAAAGACCGAGCGCGACAGCCGGCGAGGAATAAAACGACTCTCCAGACAGCCTCTCCATCCGGAAAGGTGCCGAGCGAACGACTCCGTCTTCATCTCTCCAAAAATTAGCAAATCCCACGGCAGTCCCCGGTGCCACCACCGAAGGAGAAGGTTCCTCCCGGCGAATCACCACCCCACCATCCACCGCCTGATCCTCAAGATAGTTTGCCATCAAAATCACACGACCGGGATACTTGGCGAGCACCGCACGCAGTTCCTCATCCCCCACCCGCTCGCCGGGAAACAACACGTCCAGAATAATCAGCTTGGCGCCGGCCCCAAGGAGTCGTTCGATGGCGTCCGCATAAACACTGCGCGACCAGGGAAATCCGGCAGCCATGGTTGTGAGAGTGGACGAGGCCACAATGTCCTCAGGCGGGAGCTGATCCATGTTCAAAGACGATGGATCAATGAGGACTTGGGCAAACTGAAATGGTGGAGCGGGCTGACGGGCCTGTCGCACAAGAAAATCCGACGAAGACCAAAGCAGCCTCTGGACTTGGGACCCACCAATCAAAATCACCACCGAGAACAAAACAAATGCCCCGAAACAACATGCTGCCGCACGCAAAACATCCCTCCAATTTTTATGGCTTCCCTTCAAATGCGGACTTGACTCCTGCGACCTCATGATCTCATTTGCCATAGCACGAATGACCGCACGACAACACTCATTTTGGTTTTCAGCGATCTCGCTGCTTCTGCTTGCCCACGGATCAGCCTCCGCCCAAAGCTCGGCAAATGTTGCACGCAACACTCGTGACACGCTCTCGGCCCTGAATCGTATCGAGTCCTTCACGCCGAATGATCAATTTGCGACTGCCAGCCCGGCCGACCCGGATCTTGGAGAGCAGCTCCTGCTGACCCCCGCCGACAAATACCGGCCCTTCAGTGTCGGGGCCGGATATGCGGCCACATGGACGAGCAATGCCTTTTACACGCCGAGTTCACCTTCGAGCGATGTGCTCATGAGCGCCTTTGCGGAGGCCATCGCCCTTCCACACCTCGGCAATAACTATTTTTTTGAAGGATCGGCCAATCTGACAGGATATCGTTACTTCCGGAATCCGACCCTGGATTTCAATTCCCTCGAGGCAACCGCAGGATTCCTCAAAGTGTTTCGGGAATTCCATGATCTCGGCCTCTACGCCCGCTACGAATTCACCTACTTGTTTGGAACAAACGGCGGAGATCTCCTCAGCGAACATTCCATCGCAACCGGTTTGAGAAAAACCTTTCAGTTCAGCCGCGCCAACGCGCTGTTTGTGGCTGCGGAAGCGGACTTTGCCCTTGGCGGCGGGCCCGGATATGCGCTCGCGCACAATTTCTCGTTTTTTGCTGCGCACCAACTCGAATGGAGCCGGTATTTTCAAACCTCGCTGTTCTATCAGATGAATATCTACGATTTTTTGGAAAATGGCCGGGCCGATCTGCGTAACTCAGCGGGCCTGAACCTCGGATTCAAACCGCTCAAATGGTTGACCATTTCCGCAACTTCCTGGCTGGGATGGAATGCCTCGAATCAGAGCGAATACGATTATTTT
>JBGSVX010000141.1:0-1633 GCA_041752795.1 Terrimicrobiaceae bacterium | reverse complement strand
CGGCGCTACGGCGACTCTTTCCGTGGCTTACAAAACCCGCGGCCTTGACCGGTGGGCATACAGTTTCGGTCCGGAATCGCGGGTCCAAAATTTCCAGCTCTCCATGAAAACAGATTTTGTAGATGTTGATTTTCCATCATCTTCTCCGACCGAACGGGTGCGGTCGGGGAAGGGGTGGGACTTCGTGTGGTCGTACCCGGATGAAATTGGAGCGCAGTCCGTGGCGATGGACATGCCAAAGGTCCTGAACCCCGGCCCGGTCGCTTCCCGGATTTCCTTTTTTGCTCCGGTCTCGCTCATCTTCTTTTTCAGCGTGCTGGTGATGCTTTGTTTTTTGCAAAGAACCGACCTTCATCCCATGAACTTTTTCTTTCTGGCAGCCGGGTGCTTTGCGTTCCAATTGTTGTTTGCCTATCTGGTTGATTTGATCCCCCTCGGTGTGGCTTTTGGGATTTCGGCGGTGGTCTCGCTGATTCTTGTTTCCGGCTACCTCCTCCTGGCGAAGGGCAAACGATTTGCCCGCCTTGCCGCTCTCGCCCAATTTGGCTGCATGGTTCTCTTTTCCTACAGCTTCTTCTTCGATGGCCTCACTGGACTGACCATTACCATCGGCGCAATTGTCATTCTGGGAATCCTCATGGTGACCACCGCTCGGATCAATTGGTCCGACCGCTTCGCGAAAAAACTCACCCCGCCTCCGGTTCCCACCAACGCTTGAACAAAAATCTCCCAATGACCCGAAGACGTTTTTTGGAAATCTTGGCTCTCACGGCCTGCGCAGGAGTCACTGCAAGATCCCTGCTTGCCGGTCAGGGCAACTTCTATGTCAATCGCTGCCGCATCCCGCTCACCGGCTTGCCACCAGCCTTCGATGGACTCCGCCTCGCCGTGCTTTCAGATTTTCATCATGGTCCCCTCGTCCCCGCCGAACGCATCCGACAGGCGGTCAACCTCGCCAACAGACTCCGGCCGGATGTGATTGCTCTGACCGGTGACTTTGTACATCGCGGAGCTAGTTGGGCGGACGGGTGTTTCCGCGAATTGTCCCACCTCAAGGCTCCCCTTGGGGTGTTCGGGGTTTTGGGAAACCATGACCACTACCGCCATGCCTCCACGGCGGTGAGACATGCCATGCTTCAAGCCGGGATCCGTGATCTCACAAACCGGGGCGTGGATATTTCCCGGGATTCCCGGACCATGCGGATTGGCGGGGTCGGGGATCTGTGGAAGGAAAAGCAGGATTTGCGTGCGGCACTTCGGGGAACAAGAATCCCGGATTCAGCCATTCTCCTGAGCCACAATCCCGACTTCGCCGAGCAGATCACGGATGACCGTGTGGGCCTTGTGGTGAGTGGACATACCCACGGAGGTCAATGCGTTCTCCCCTTGGTGGGGGCACCGATCCTGCCCTCGCGCTTCGGTCAAAAATATCGCGCCGGCCTCTGCCGCGCACCGGTCGCAAAGGTTTTTGTCACCACTGGAATAGGTCACAGCTTTCCTCCTCTGAGATTCAATTGCCCCGCGGAAATTGCCCTGCTGACCCTTGTGCGTTTTCAGGGATAGGTGCGAGATTGAGATGATGAATGAAGTGAAGTTCCAAGGTGGCCTTATCCCAAAGCACGGGGCAAATGCC
>JBGSVX010000140.1:0-2107 GCA_041752795.1 Terrimicrobiaceae bacterium | reverse complement strand
GTTCCGCGCGTGACGAGGTCATCAATCAGTACGCCGATGTACGCTTCATGACGTCCCAAAACGAAGGGCTCCCGCCCAAGAATTTTGAGGCCGGCATTGGCGCCGGCCATGAGCCCCTGGGCCGCGGCCTCTTCGTATCCTGAGGTGCCATTGATCTGACCCGCAAAATAGAGTCCCTCGATGCGTTTGGTTTCCAGGGTGGTCCGCAGTTGGGTGGGTGGGCAGTAGTCGTATTCCACAGCATAACCCGGACGAAGGATTTCACAATTTTCCAAACCCGGAACCGAGCGCAGGAACTGGAACTGCACTTCGTAGGGAAGGCTCGTGGAGACCCCGTTCACGTAATACTCGCCCGTATGACGCCCCTCGGGTTCGAGGAACAATTGATGCGCGGGCTTCTCGGCAAATTTGACGACCTTGTCTTCGATGCTTGGACAATAACGCGGGCCGACCCCCTCGATCACTCCGGCGTAAAGTGGCGATTTATCCAGATTTGAACGGATGATTTCGTGGGTTTCCTCGTTTGTGTGAGTGATCCAGCAGGGCATCTGACGGACCTGAAATTCCCCATCCTGCCAACGGTTCAACGTAAACAATTCGTCTTCCGAGGGCTGAAGCGATTCCGTGAAAAAACTGAAACGGGGTGGGGGGGTATCTCCGTCCTGACGTTGGCATTTCGAAAAATCCAAACTGCTGGCGAGCAGGCGGCAGGGGGTTCCCGTTTTGAAGCGTCCGACCTCAAAACCCAACTCGCGCAGGCAATCGCTGAAAGTGGAGACCGTGTCCCCCATGCGGCCTCCGGCTTGATTTTTTAGTCCCACGTGAAGCAATCCCCGCATGAACGTGCCAGTCGTGACAACAACCGCCTTGGCCCGGAAACTGACCCCCAGGTTGGTTTCGATTCCGCAGGCCCTGCCATCTTCCACGATCAATCGCGTGACATTCGCCTGCTTGAGGTCAATGCCCGCAGAATTTTCCAGAACCGCCTTGGCCCGGAATTGATACGCTTTTTTATCACACTGTGCCCGCGGAGCGCGAACACTCGGTCCTTTGCGTGCATTGAGCATCCGGAATTGAATGCCGGTGGCGTCAGCGTTCTGACCCATGAAACCGCCGAGCGCATCCAATTCGCGGACCATGTGACCTTTCGCAAGGCCGCCAATCGCCGGATTGCAGGACATCTGTGCCACCGTGTCCGCATTTTGAGTGAGCAATAACGTCTGACAGCCCAACCGTGCTGATGCCATGGCCGCTTCGATGCCGGCGTGACCCGCCCCGATGACCAGGACATCGTATTGTTTGGGATAAATAAAATCGCTCACCCTAAAATTGAGGCCCTCCCGCAGCGTTATTCGGTGGGAATATTGTGGGCAGCAAGAAGCTTGGCCAGGCTCTCAGGCCGGAGGCGGCGGCACTCTTTAAGAATGATGTCTCCCGCCACAAAGTTGTCGAATGTGCCACGAATTCCAACCTGCTCCCCGACTATCTCGATGGCACGCTCAGAGGTTATGTTTCCCTCGTTATTGCGGTGATAAAAATCTGCCTCGCTGTCATTGTTTTCGACATTCACCTCCCCGCCTTGGGGAACCCCGGCGGTGTTAAAAACGCATCGCACATCCGGGGTCGGATTGTTTGCGTTTTGAAGATACACAACAACTGGATTGCCGTCTTCATCGTCTGATTTCGAGACCTGACCCACCCGGCCATACACAACAATTCGCGCCCCATTGTATTTCTGCAAAGCGGCATCCGGCTGGCTGGAAAAATCGCTCACGATCTGTTGCAACGTAACAAATCCATCAGGAGGAAGCGGAGCAAGGGCTTGAGCGTCCTGGGCTTCAATGGAAACAAGGGACAAACCGCAGAGTATGGCAGCAAGGGAGAGGAGATGTTTCATGACAATGGAAACTCTGACAGAACATCTTCCAGCAAGCAACGACGAAGGCGCTTGAAACGCGGAGGAGGAGCGCATCTCCGGAAGAACATTGTGCGGCGGCTTCGCCTTGTGTTGTGAGGATCGGACATCGGGGACTGTCTCCCTGGTCTCCGCCGTGACTTACTTTTGCTGTGCGGTTGCGAAGCCACCGTTTTGGGATTCAGAAGCGAG